>NZ_JBHXAG010000009.1:0-2835 GCF_042726555.1 Streptomyces sp. NPDC060232
GGACGCTTCCTTCGTACTCACCCTCTCGGGCTTTCCTCCGGGCTTTCGTTCTGCTGTCTTGCGTTTCCGACTCTATCAGACTCTTTCGGGCCCGATTCCCTCGGCCGCTTTCCAGGTTCTCGCTTTCGCGATTGCCTTTCCGGCGGGTCCCGACTCTAGCAGCGGATTTCCTTCTCCCTGCCCACCCGCCACATTCCCGGATGGGCATGCGAATGAGGGGTAGAGATCGATATCGAAGCTGAAGAGGAGGATGCCCGTCCATCTGCCCGTTCGCGAGATGTTCACGCGGGGCGTCCTGGCGGGAGTCACGACAGTACAGGCCGGGGGGTGCCCAAGCAAATCGATTCAGGCGTATGGTCTAGTCCACCGGTCTAGTCCACTAGTCTCCGTGCCGAAGGAGTCCAGTCCGGATCGAGATCTACATCGGACGAACCGGTACATCTAGTGACATATCCTTCTGAAAAGTACGCCGTTCGCAACAGGCTGTGACGGCGACACAAGAGCCCCACCCCTGGGAGGCCCCTCATGACCAGCGTGACGTCCCCACTTGCCGGGCGCGCCATCGGACTCGCGGCAGTGCCGGACCCGGTGTTCTCCGGCGCGATGGTGGGACCCGGCACTGCCATCGATCCCGTGCGCGAGCCCTCGGAGGCGGTGTCCCCCGTCGACGGTGTGGTCGTCTCCCTGCATCCGCACGCGTACGTCGTCGTCGACGACGAGGGGCACGGTGTACTCACGCACCTGGGCATCGACACGGTGCAGCTCAACGGCGAGGGCTTCGAGCTGCTGGTGAACAAGGGCGACGCCGTGACCCGCGGCCAGGCGGTCGTCCGTTGGAACCCCGCTGCCGTCGAGGCCCTCGGCAAGTCCCCGATCTGCCCCGTCGTGGCGCTCGAGGCGACGGCCGAGTCCCTGTCCGATGTCGTCGAGTCCGGCGACGTGAAGGCTGACGAGGTTCTCTTCAGCTGGCAGTGAGCCTTCCGCCCCGCACGGGCATGACGGACATCCATCGCGGCGGCCAAGCCCGCCGCTCAATCGGAGACGGGTGAAATGGAGACAACGCTGCGAGGCGTCGGCGTGAGCCACGGGGTGGCGATCGGCGAGGTGCGGCACATGGGTACGGCGGTCCTCGAACCGCCGGCCAGGCAGATCACCGCCGATGAGGCAGCGCGCGAACAGGGGCGCGCCCGCCAGGCCGTGAGCGCGGTGGCGGCCGACCTGATCGCGCGTGGCCAGTTGGCCGGTGGCGAGGCCCAGCACGTGCTTGAGGCCCAGGCGATGATCGCCGAGGACCCCGAGCTGATGGCGGACGTGGACCGGCGGATCGCCGTCGGCAGCACCGCTGAGCGCGGTGTGTACGACGCCTTCGCCGCCTACCGCGATCTGCTCGCGGGAGCCGGCGAGTACATGGCCGGCCGGGTGGCCGACCTGGACGACGTACGCAACCGGATCGTGGCGCGGCTGCTCGGTGTGCCGATGCCGGGCGTGCCCGACAGCGACGAGCCGTACGTGCTGATCGCGCGGGACCTGGCCCCCGCCGACACGGCCCTGCTCGACCCGGCCCTCGTCCTCGGCTTCGTGACCGAGGAGGGCGGGCCGACGAGCCACAGCGCGATCCTCGCCCGGGCGCTGGGCGTGCCGGCGATCGTGGCTCTGCCGGGTGCCGGCGAGATCGCCGAGGGGACCATGATCGCGGTGGACGGCAGCACGGGCGATCTGTTCGTCGACCCGTCCGCGGAGAAGCGGGCCGAGCTGGAGGCCGCGGCCGCCGAACGCAAGGCGGCGCTGGCCGCCTCGTCGGGTCCCGGTGCGACGTCCGACGGACACAAGGTACCGCTGCTGGCCAACGTCGGCGGTCCCGCGGACGTGCCGGCGGCGGTCGAGGCCGGGGCCGAGGGTGTGGGCCTGTTCCGCACGGAGTTCCTGTTCCTGGACGACAGCAAGAAGGCGCCGTCCGAGGAGAAGCAGATCGAGTCCTACCGCAAGGTGCTCGAAGCCTTCCCCGAGGGGCGTGTCGTCGTACGGGTGCTCGACGCGGGCGCCGACAAGCCGCTGGACTTCCTGACTCCGGCGGACGAGCCGAACCCGGCGCTGGGCGTTCGGGGGCTGCGTTCGCTCCTGGACCACCCGGAGGTGCTGCGTACGCAGCTCACCGCGCTGGCGAAGGCTGCCGAGGGCCTGCCGGTCCACCTTGAGGTCATGGCCCCGATGGTCGCCGACCGCGCCGACGCCAAGGCCTTCGCCGACGCCTGCCGCGAGGCGGGTCTCCAGGCGAAGTTCGGCGCGATGGTGGAGATCCCCTCCGCCGCGCTCCGTGCGCGCTCGATCCTCCGGGAGGTCGAGTTCCTCTCGCTGGGCACCAACGACCTCGCGCAGTACGCCTTCGCAGCCGATCGTCAGGTCGGCGCGGTCTCCCGGCTGCAGGATCCGTGGCAGCCCGCGCTGCTCGACCTGATCGCCATGGCGGCCGGGGCGGCGAAGGCCGAGGGCAAGAGCTGCGGTGTGTGTGGCGAGGCCGCCTCCGACCCGCTGCTGGCCTGTGTGCTGACCGGCCTGGGTGTCACCTCCCTGTCGATGGGTGCCGCGTCGATCCCCTATGTCCGGTCGACGCTCGCCAAGCACACGCTGGCGCAGTGCGAGCGTGCCGCAGCGGCGGCCCGTGCGGCGGACAGCGCCGAAGAGGCCCGCGTGGCCGCCCAGGCGGTGCTCTCCGGCGAGTAGCCGGACGGTGTGCCGTATGGATCGTGGGGCCCCCCCCGGGGGGGGGGGCCGGGCGGGCCCCGCCACCCCGCACAGCTCGCAGGTCTCGGGCCGGGGCGGGCGCGGGCCGGCGAA
>NZ_JBHXAG010000009.1:2845-44963 GCF_042726555.1 Streptomyces sp. NPDC060232
GGGGGCGCGGGGGGGGCCGGGGCGGGGGACGGCCCGTATGCGCCCGGGGGGGCCCCCCTGGGGGTGCCCCCGGGCGTGGCGGGGGGGGGGGGGCGGGGGGGGGGGGGGGCCCCCCGGGGGGGGGGGGGGCCCCACGGTTTTCAGTGGTGCGGCCCGGGGGCGTCGACCTCGTAGCCCGGGCAGTACTCGACGCCCGGTTCGGGGGCGACGAGGTCTCCGGTGTCGGCGTCGGTGCAATAGGCGTTGAAGACGGCCGCCGCCGAGAGTGCTGTGAGGCGGCCGCGGTCCAGGCGCCAGCCGTGGACCCGGTCGCGATGGCCCTCGGTGGTGCAGCGCACGACCAGTCCGCCGGGGCCGCCGAGGGCGAGGCCCGCGGCGAGCACCGTCACGAAGTCGAGGCTCTCGCGGCCCTCGATGCGCGGCGGGGTGTCCGGGTCGCCGGTGGTGTCGGCGTGGAGGACCGCGACGAGCTGCTCGTCCTCGGTCGGGACGCTGCAGACGAAGTGGTGGTGGCCGGGGCCGGCGCCGGCCACCAGGCGTTTGAGAGCGTCGGCTGCGCGGTCGAAGGAGGCGTGGCCGATGTCCTCGCCGCAGTCCGCGCAGCGGCCCACTCCGGCGAGGACGGCGGTGGCGTACTCCCAGGTGGCGTGGCGGACGGCCTCGTCGACGAGGAGCGGCACCAGTTCGTCGATGGGCTGGCCGGTGTAGGGCAGGACGGTCCCGCTGCCGGCGAGCTCCGCCGTGAAGCGCGTACGGGTCTCGGACGTGTCCGGGTCCAGTCCGTGTTCCCCGCAGTACTCGGCGTACTCGTCGGGGTCGAAGAGCGCGACGGTGGTGTGGATGCCCCGGGCCGCGAAGGACCGCAGCAGGCCGTCGACGTGGTGGAGGTAGTCGGCGTAGTCGGCCTGGCGGTCGAAGCCGAAGCTGCGGTATCCGCACATGGCCGCGAAGTCCCCGGCGTCGGCCAGGAGGCCGACGGTGCCGGGGACCTCACGGCGCAGCGCGCGGCGCCGGTGGGTGCTACGGGGCCGGTGGGTACCGGTGTCGTTCTTGCGTGGCATGGCTGGCTCCCCCTGAGTACGAACACTTGCTCACTCAGCGTAACCATGACCACTGACAGTGACCTCAGTCGCGGGTGCGGGTGCGGGCCAGGTCCTCGTAGAAGCCGAGGAGGTCGATGTTGTCGACGGAGCCGGGATTGACCGCCTTGGCCAGCGGCGTGCCCTGGAGGAGCCGCTTGACCGGGACCTCGATGCGCTTGCCGGTGAGGGTGTGCGGGATGGCCGGAACCTCGATGATCTCGTCGGGGACGTGGCGCGGGGAGAGTTCCTCGCGAATCGTCGCCTTGATCCGGGAGCGCAGGTCGTCGTCCAGGGCTGCGCCGGGGGCGAGGTGGACGAAGAGCGGCATCCAGTAGCCGCCGTTCGGTTCCTCCAGGCCGATGACCAGGGACTCCTTGATCTCGGGGAGCCGCTCGACGGCCTCGTAGATGTCGGCGGAGCCCATCCGGACGCCCTGGCGGTTGAGCGTGGAGTCAGAGCGGCCGTGGATGATCACCGATCCGTGGTCGGTGATCGTGATCCAGTCCCCGTGGCGCCAGACGCCGGGGAACATCTCGAAGTAGCTGTCGCGGTAGCGGCTGCCGTCGGGGTCGTTCCAGAAGTGGATCGGCATGGACGGCATGGGGTTGGTGACGACGAGTTCGCCGACCTCGCCGACGAGCGGCTTGCCCGAGGGGTCCCAGGACTGGAGGTCCGTGCCGAGGCAGGCCGCCTGGAGCTCGCCGATGTGCACGGGGAGGGTGGGGACGGCGCCCGCGAAGCAGCTGCAGACGTCGGTACCGCCGCTTACGGAGGCGATCCAGAGGTCCTCGGCGACCTCGTCGTGGAGCCAGCGGAAGCCGTCGGGCGGCAGCGGGGAACCGGTGGTGGCCACGCACTTCACGGCGGAGAGGTCGAAGTCGCGGGACGGGTGGACCTCGGCCTTGCGGCAGGCCATGACGTACGCCGCGGAGGTGCCGTAGAGGGTGGCGCGGGTGCGTTCGGCGATGCGCCACTGGGCGCCCGTGTCCGGGTAGCCGGGGCTGCCGTCGTAGAGGACGACGGTGGTGCCGGTGAGGAGTCCGGAGACGAGGAAGTTCCACATCATCCAGCCGGTGGAGGTGTACCAGAAGAACCGGTCCTCGGGGCCGAGGTCGCAGTGCAGGCCGAGCTGCTTGAGGTGTTCGAGGAGGATGCCGCCCTGGGACTGGACGATGGCCTTGGGCAGGCCGGTCGTGCCGGAGGAGTAGAGCACCCACAGGGGGTGGTCGAAGGGGACCGCCTCGAAGACGGGCTCGGTGGCCGCCGCGGTGAGGGCGGACCAGTCGAGGGCGCCCTCCGGGGCGGGCGTACCGAGGAGCGGGATGTGGACGACGGCACGCAGGGAGGGGAGCTCCGCGCGGAGCTCGGCGACCGCCTCGCGGCGGTCGTGCTCCTTGCCGCCGTAGCGGTAGCCGTCCACGGTGAACAGGACGACGGGCTCGACCTGCTGGAAGCGGTCGAGGACGCTGCGGGCGCCGAAGTCGGGGGCGCAGGAGGTCCACACGCCGCCGACCGCGGCGGTGGCGAGGAGGGCGACGGCCGCCTCGGGGATGTTGGGGAGGTAGCCGCTGACGCGGTCGCCGGGGCGCACGCCGAGGGCTCGCAGCTCGGCGGCGAGGGAGCCGACCTGTCGGCGGAGTTCGGCCCAGGTGACGGGGACGGGCTCGTGGGTCTCGTCGACGTACAGCAGGGCGGGGTCGTCGGCGCGGGCCGGGTCCTCGGCGGCCCGCAGCGCGTGCTCGGCGTAGTTGAGGGTGGCTCCGGTGAACCACTGGGCGCCGGGCATGGACCGGTCGGCGAGGACGGACGCGTACGGGGTGGTGAAGCGGACGTCGAACCATTCCGCGACGGCCTGCCAGAAGGTGTCGAGCTCGTCGACGGACCAGCGGTGCAGGGCGGGGTAGCCGCCTTCCGCCGGGGCTCCGAAGCGCGGTGCGGCCCAGGCCTGGAAGGCGGTGATCCGGGCCGCGGAGATCCGGTCGGGGCCCGGCGCCCAGAGCGGTTCCGGCTGGGTGGCTGAGGTCATGGGTCGGCTCCCGGTCAAGTCTGCGGCTCGCGCTTCGTGTGCGTGTGCGTACGGTGCCGTCGCGCGGGGGGTGCGCGCGGCGGCTCACAGGGACGATGCCATGTGATCGACGGCTGCACCAGGGCGGCCTTGGCCGGTCGGGTGACCGGCCGGGGACGACGCCGCCGGTGGCCGCCGGGCCGCGCCGGTGGGTGAACGGCAGTTGAACGCCCTCCCCTCGGCCGGGGGCCGGTGGCAGGGTGATCGGCATGGACGGTCACGATCTGGTGCGTGCGGTGAAGGACATCGGTACGGAGCGCGGTCGGCGCGCCTGGCTCTCGGCGTGGCGCCGGCGGCGTGCGGACGCGGTGGGGCTCCCGCGCCGGGGCGCGGAGCGGGCCCGGGTGCCGGGTCTGCTGATCGGCACGGAGCCGCTGCCGGGCGGTGGGGTGCTGCGGTTCGCGCGCTCGGAACTGGTGGTGCGGGTGATGGCGGGCGGGGTGGTGTTCTGGGCATGGGACGGGGCCGGGGCGGGCCCCTCGTACGCGGTGGTGGGGAGCGGGCCCGAGCCGGACCCGCGGGCCGCGCTGGAACCGGACACCGGTGGCGGCTGGCGGGTGGTGTCGGAGCGGGTGACGGTGGCGGTGTCCCGGCACGGGGCGGTCGAGGTGCGCACACCGGGCGGGACGGTGCTGCGCCGGGAGTCGCCGCCGCGGTGGTGGGAGCCCGTTCCCCTCGCCGGGGAGCCCGCGGACGAGGCCGGCTCCGCCGGGGGCTCGGCGCCGGCAGGCGGGGACGGGGCTCCCGCCGGGGACCGTCCCGGGCTCGCCGGAGACCGTCCCCTGCGGGCGGGCTCCGGTGCCCGCCTGGCGGGCGACGGCGGAAGGCGGTGGGTGGTGCGGAGTGAGGTGCCCGCGGACGCGCGCTTCTTCGGGCTCGGCGGGCGGGCCGCGGGGCCGAGGCTGCGCGACGGGGTGTACCGGCTGTGGAACGCGGATCCGAAGGGGGGCTTCGGGCCCGGCGTCGATCCGCTCTACCTCACCATGCCGGTGCAGATGGTCGTGGCGGACGCGGGGACGCACCTGGTGTTCCACGACAACAGCTGGGACGGCCGGGTGGTGCTCCGCGAGGGTGAGGAGGGCGTGGGGTCGGGGCCGGACCGTCCGGGGGTGAGCGAACTGCGCATGGAGGGCGGGCCGCTGCGCTGCTGGGTGCTGGTGGGGACGCCGGCCCGGGTGCTCCAGGGCTGGTCGGGGCTGACCGGCTCGGCCGCGGTGCCGCCGGAGTGGGCGCTGGGGTACCAGCACGCACGGTGGGGGTTCGGGAGCGCGGCCGAGGTACGGCGGGTGGTCGCCGGGTACGCGTCGCGCGGGTTCGCGCTGTCGGCCGTACACCTGGACATCGACCACTACGACGGTCACCGGGTGTTCACGGTGGACGCGGAGCGGTTCCCGGACCTGCAGGGGCTGGCACGGGAGTTGCGGGGGCAGGGGGTGCGGCTGGTCTCGATCGTGGATCCGGCGGTCAAGGCGGGTGACGCGGTGCACGCGGCCGGGCTGACGGTGGGGCCGGGGGGCGCGTTCGTACGGGACGCTCGCGGCCGGGAGGTGCGCGGGGAGGTCTGGCCGGGAGAGTGCGCCTATCCAGACTTCACGGATCCGGCGGTGCGGGAGTGGTGGGGCGGGCTGTACGAGGAGCGGCTCGCGCAGGGCTTCTCCGGCTTCTGGCACGACATGAACGAGCCGGTGTCCTTCGCGGCGTTCGGGGACTCCACGCTGCCGCGGTCGGCGCGGCACGCGATGGACGGTGCGGGCGGCGACCATCGCGAGGGGCACAACGTGTACGCGCTGGGGATGGCGCGGGCGGGGTGGGAGGGCCTGGTCCGACTGCGGCCCGAGGAGCGGCCGTTCCTGTTCTCCAGGTCGGGCTGGGCGGGGATGCAGCGGTACGGGGGCACCTGGTCGGGCGATGTGGAGACCAGCTGGGAGGGGCTGCGCGCCTCGCTGGCGCTGGTGCTGGGGCTCGGCCTGTGCGGGGTGCCGTACTCGGGGCCGGACGTGGGCGGGTTCGGCGGCTCGCCGACACCGGAGTTGTACGTGCGGTGGCTGCAACTCGGGTCCTACCTGCCGTTGTTCCGCACGCATTCGGCGATCTGGGCCGGGCGGCGGGAGCCGTGGGAGTTCGGGGCTGAGGTGGAGGACCAGGCGCGCGTGGTGATGGCGGAACGGGAGCGGCTGCGGCCGTACTTCGTGACGCTGGCGCACATGGCGCGGCGGACGGGCGCTCCGTACGTGCGGCCGGTGTGGTGGGGGGCGCCGGAGGACCGGCGGCTGCGGGACTGCGAGGACTCCTTCCTGCTGGGTGACGCGCTGCTGGTCGCGCCGGTGCTGGAGTGCGGGGCGGACCGGCGGGCGGTACGGCTGCCGCGCGGCCGGTGGTACGACACCGCGACCGGGGCCGCGTACGAGGGGCCGGGCCAGATCCTGCTGGACGCCCCGCAGGGCCGGATCCCGGTGCTGGCGCGGGCGGGTGCGGTGCTGCCGGTGCGGTCCGGGGCGGCCTCGGCGTCGGGGGACGGGGTGGGGCTGGAGGTCTGGGCGCCGGCGCCGGGCCGTAGGGGCGGCGGGGTGGTGGTCCGGGACCCGGGGCCGGGCTTCGGGGCGGGCGTGGTCGAGCGGTACACCTCGCGGTGGGCCGGGGAGGCGGTGGTGGTGGAGGACGAGGCGGGTGCGGCGGTGGAGGGGGTGGTGGTGCGGGGGCTCTAGGGTCTGTATCGAGTTGCCCCGTGGAGCAAGGAGCGGCGTTCGGTGCGTGCCCTCGGCGTGCGGGACGCATGTCCTCGTAGCGGAGCTACCAGGGCATGTGGCTCGTGCGCCGAGGGTGCGTGCCGGGCGTCGCGACGCCGCGGGGCAACTCGATACAGACCCTAGGGGGTGTCCGGCGGATCAGGGTCGGACGACCCGGGCCCGGCCGTGATCCGCCGGACACTCCCTAGGGTTGTGGGGGGTGCTTCGACAAGGGGGCTCCGCCCCGGGCCCCCTGGCCCCGCGCCTCACAGGCCGGCCGGGCTGGAAGTGGCCCGCACCTCGATCGGCGGCGGGGCCGAGTTCGGGTGGAGCCGTCAGGCGTAGCGGCCCGCGAACCAGGAGGACGCCGCCTGGGTGTGGAGGGGGAAGGCCAGTTCCGTGGGGGCGCGCAGGACGTGCCAGCCCGTGGTCTCGTCCGTCGGCTTCGAGGCAGGGAGGGTGTGCGCGGGGCGGGGCGGGAGGAGGCCGAAGAGGAGGAGGTGGCCGGCCGGGGAGCTGAGGGCGTCGGCCAGGGTGACGTCCGCGGCGGGGGCCGTGATGCCGGTCTCCTCACGCAGCTCGCGGACGACCGCCTCGCGCCAGTCCTCGCCGAAGTCGATGAAGCCGCCGGGGAGGGCGACGCCGCCGAAGGCCGGTTCGATCGTCCTGGTGATGACCACGAGGCCGGTGCCGTCGGCGTCCTCGACGGGGAGGAGGGTGACGGCGACGGGGAGGGGGTTGCGGTAGGCCGTCGCACCGCACGACGGGCACCTGCGGGGCCAGGTGGTCGTACCGTACGGCGCTCCGCAGGTGGAGCAGTGCGAGTCCCTCAGATGTGCCGGCATGCCGTGATGGTATGCCAAGGGGTATGCGGATGACGGCTGTTGTGGGGCTGGTCGGGGTGCTGGCGGGCGGGGCGGGCGCGCCGCCCGGGTTCACGGCGCTGCGGGAGGTGGATCCGGGCATCGGGCAGGACATGCGGTACGCCGGCGAGCGGAATTTCACCGGGGGCGTGGTCGACGGCTACGAGGAGCCGGAGTGCCTGCTGGCGCGGCCGGCCGCGGAGGCGCTGCGGCGGGCGCAGCGGGTGCTGCTGCGGCGGGGATACTCGCTGCGGGTGTACGACTGCTACCGGCCGCAGCGGGCGGTCGACCGGTTCGTGCGGTGGGCCCGGGAGGAGGACGGTCCGGACGACCTGGCGCGGAAGGCGGAGTTCTATCCGCGGGTGGAGCGGGGCCGGCTGATTCCCGACGGGTACATCGCGGAGAGGTCCGGACACAGCCGTGGGAGCACGGTCGACGTGACGCTCGTGGAACTCTCGGGCCGGGAGGTCGACATGGGGACCGCCTTCGACTTCTTCGATCCGCTGTCGCACACGGACGATCCGCGGGTGACGGGTGCGGCCCGCGCCAACCGGCGGCTGCTGAAGCGGGTGCTGGGCGGGCAGGGGTTCGTGAACCTTCCTGAGGAGTGGTGGCATTTCACCTACAGGCCCGAGGCCTACCCGGATACGTATTTCGACTTCCCCGTCGCTGTCGCCGAGGTCCGGCCGTGAGTACCTTGCCCGCATGACTTTCAGCTCGTACGAGGAATTCTGGCCGTACTACGTCGCGATGCACTCGCGCGCCGCCACGCGCTGGGTGCATCTCACCGGCACGCTCACCGGTCTGGCGCTGACCGCCTACGGAATGGCGCGCGGCCGCAGGCGCTGGCTCGCCGCCCTTCCCCTCGTCGGGTACGGGACCGCCTGGCCGGCGCACTTCCTGATCGAGGGGAACAACCCGGCCACCTTCGGGCATCCGGCGTGGTCGCTGCGCGGGGACGCGCGGATGATCCGGATGATGCTGGCCGGGCGGGACGCGGAGCTGGACGAGATCGCCCGGAAGTGGCTCGCCGAGAACCGGTGACCCGGCCGGCCGGCCGTGGCAGACTCCTCACTCCTGACGATGCGTCAGCTCTATGGCATGGGAGGGGTCTTGGCACTTACACGTACACCCGTCGTGAGCGGGTGGTTCACCGAGAACGCGCCGGACGGGGGCGGCTTCCGGCTGCTCGGCACCCGGTGCTCCGCCTGTACCGCGGTGTTCTTCCCCCGCGAGGACGCCTGGTGCCGCAACCCGCGGTGTCCCGGCGGCGGGGAGCTGGCCGAGGTTCCGCTCTCCCCGCGGGGCCGGGTCTGGTCCTACACCGACGGGCGCTACCGGCCGCCCGCCCCGTACGTGTCCGACCCGGCCGCGCCCTGGGAGCCGTACACCCTGGTCGCGGTCGAGCTGGAGGCGGAGGGGATGGTCGTACTGGGGCAGGCCGCGCCCGGGGTCGGGGTCGCCGACCTGGCGGTGGGCATGGAGGTCGAGGTGGTCGGCGGCGTGCTGGACGAGGATGCCGGGACCGTCTGGACCACCTGGCTGTTCAAGCCGGTGGGAGGGGCCGCGTGAGCGCCGAGGTGGCCGTCCTGGGGGCCGGCATGCACCCGTGGGGCAAATGGGGCCGCAGCTTCGTCGAATACGGGCGGAGCGCGGCGCGGGCGGCCCTCGCGGACGCGGGCCTGGACTGGACGGACGTGGGGTCGGTCGTCGGCGCCGACACCGTGCGTTGCGGGTATCCGGGGTATGTGGCCGGAGCCACCTTCGCCCGGGCCCTCGGCTGGCAGGGCGCCCGGGTGACCAGCGTGTACGCGGCCTGCGCGTCCGGCGCCCAGGCGATCGGGGCGGCCCGCGCGCAGATCCTGGCAGGCCTGGCCGACGTGGTGCTCGTGGTCGGCGCGGACGCCGCGCCCAAGGGGTTCTTCGCGCCGGCGGGAGGCGACCGGCCGGACGATCCGGACTGGCTGCGCTTCCGTGTGCTGGGCGCGACCAACCCGGCGTACTTCGCGCTCTACGCCCGCCGCCGGATGGCCGTCCACGGGGACACCCTGGAGGACTTCGCGCAGGTCAAGGTGAAGAACGCGGCGGCCGGACGGCTCAATCCGCACGCCCGCTACCGCAAGGCCGTCACCGCCGACGAGGTAGCCGCCTCGGCGGTGGTCGCCGATCCGCTCCGGCTGCTCGACATCTGCGCGACCTCCGACGGGGGCGCGGCGCTGGTGCTCTCCAGCCTGGACTTCGCGCGCTCGCGCGGGGTGGCCGATCCGGTGCGGATCCGGGCCGTGTCCACGGTGACGCCCACCTATCCGCGGAGGGTGCTGGACCTGCCGGACATCGCCACCGACTCGACGACGGCCGTGGAGCCGGCGGCCGGATCCTTCCGCTCCTCGATCGCGCGCGCGGCGTACGAGGAGGCCGGTCTCGGGCCGGAGGACCTCTCGCTCGCCGAGGTGTACGACCTGTCCACCGCCCTGGAGCTGGAGTGGTACGAGGACATCGGGCTGTGCGCCGAGGGTGAGGGGGCGAAGCTGCTGCGGGAGGGGGCGACGGCCCTGGGCGGGCGGGTCCCCGTCAACACCAGTGGCGGGCTGGCCTCCTTCGGGGAGGCGGTGCCGGCCCAGGCCATCGCCCAGGTGTGCGAGCTGACGTGGCAGTTGCGCGGTACGGCCGGGGAACGGCAGGTGCCCGGTGCACGGGCGGGGATCACCGCCAACCAGGGGCTGTTCGGGCACGGGTCGGCCGTCGTCGCCGTGCGCTGAAAGGCTCGCGTCGTCCTGCCGCTTGACGGCCCCCGGCGGCGGGTTCACACTCGCTCCACAGTCCCGCACCGCCTCCGGGCCGACGAGACCCCCCGTGAGAGCTGCGGCCCGTACCCCAGTCGGCGGGGGTACGGGCCGCGCCCGTGTCGTCGCGCGGACCCGCCCCTTCAGGCTCCCGCGGACAGGCTCCGGCGCCGCTCGCGGGCCAGGGACATCGCGTGTTCCACGACCCCCACCAGCACGTCCTTCACGGACTCCCGGTCCCGTGCGTCGCACAGCAGCACCGGAACCCCGGGGTCGAGGTCGAGTGCCGTCCGTACGGTCACCACGGGGTGGCGGTCCGCGCCGTCGAAGCAGTTCACCGCGACGACGAACGGGATCGCGCGCCGCTCGAAGTAGTCGATGGCCGCGAAGCAGTCGGCCAGCCGGCGGGTGTCGGCCAGGACCACGGCGCCGAGCGAGCCCTGGGCCAGCTCGTCCCACAGGAACCAGAAGCGGTCCTGTCCGGGCGTGCCGAACAGGTACAGCACCAGGTCCTCGCGGAGCGTGATGCGGCCGAAGTCCATGGCCACGGTCGTGGTGCTCTTGCCCTCCACTCCCCCGGTGTCGTCGACGCCGACGCCGGGCTCGGAGAGCCGTTCCTCGGTCCGGAGCGGTCTGATCTCGCTGACCGCGCTGACCAGGGTGGTCTTGCCCACCCCGAAGCCGCCCGCGACCAGGATCTTCAAGGTCAGCGGCTCGACCGGCGACACCGCGTGCATGGCACCGGTGCGGCTAAAGCGCCCGAAGGCCATCGATCACCTCACGCAGAATGGATTCATCGGGCAGTTCTGCCGGGGGTACCGGCCTGGTCACGTGGACCAGTTCCTCATCGACCAGGTCGCCGATGAGGACGCGGACGACCCCGACCGCGAGGTCGAGGTCGGCCGCGAGTTCGGCGACCGACTGGGGTCTTTCCCGGCACAGCCCGAGGATGTGGGCGTGTTCCGGGGAGAGGGTCATGTCCCAGACCGGATCGTCGGCCGCCGGTTCGGCGACGACGAGGGCGATCAGGTCGAGGCGGTGCTGGCCGGCGTGGCTGGTCCGGCCGCGGGTCATGGCGTAGGGGCGTACGACGGGACCCGCGTCGTCGTCGAACCAGTGTGCGTGGTCTGGGGCGGACGGGTCGAAGGGCATGCCGGCGGGAGTGTCGGCGAGATGGTCCTGGCCTGGGTCGCTCATGCCTTCCGACTCACCCTCCGGCTGGCAGCCCGGTGCGTGGGGCGGTCGCCAGGTGGTCCCCCACCCGCTTCACCATCAGCGTCATCTCGTACGCGACCTGGCCCACGTCGGAGTCGGCGTCGGCCAGGACGGCCAGGCAGCTGCCGTCGCCCGCGGCCATGACGAAGAGGAACGCCTCGTCCAGCTCGACCACGGTCTGGCGGACCCGGCCGGAGTCGAAGTGCCGACCGACGCCCTTGGCCAGGCTGTGGAACCCGGACGCGACCGCCGCCAGGTGCTCACTGTCCTCGCGGGTCAAGTCCTTGGAGCTGCCCGTGGGCAGGCCGTCGCCGGAGAGGACCACCGCTTTGCGGATGGACCCGACCCGGTCGACGAGCTCGTCGAGGAGCCAGTTGAGCGGGGCGGAGCCGCGGCCCCTGGTGTCGTTGCCGGTCTGCGGTGCGGTCATCGACCGTCCCCTTCGTTCTCGTTCGCGGGACCGCCGGCGGGGAATGTGCCCGTCTCGGTCTCGGACTGCTGCTGTGCGTGCCGGTTGCGGCCCGCCGTCCAGCCACGCTGGAGGGCGGACATGCGCGTGCGTACGTCGTCCGCGTCGCGGTCTGCCACCTGGTCGGGGGCGGCTTCGGCGGGCGCGGAGGACGCGGACTTCTTGAGCTGCGGGGCCAGGCTGGCCTGGCGGATGCGGCGGGGCAGACCGCCGGTGTCGGGGCCGACGGCGGGTACCGCGTCGTCGGATCCGGCCGCGGGGGCGTGCTGCGGGACCACGGACACCGGTCGGGAATCCACCCGGCGGCCGTGTTCGGCGACCAGGGTCGGGGTGGGACGGCGGCGCGGCAGCGGCACGGCTCCCGGGGAGCGGAGGCCGTCGGTACGGGGGGCCTCCAGGCGCTGGGTGTCCAGCCGGACCGGTCCGGTGGGGGCGAGCGGCTGGCGTTCCCCGTCGCGGTCGCCATTGCGGGGAGCGCCGTTGCGGGCGGAACCGTTGCGGGAGGAGCCGTTGCGCTCGGCGTGCCGGTCGGTGTGCGGCCGGTCCGCCGGGCGCAGGCCGAGCAGGGCGCTGCGCGGGGTGCCGTTCGGCGGGGTCTCGTCGTCGAGGGTCGCCATGGCCGGGCGGCCGGCGCCGGACCGGCCCGCGACGGCGGCCGGGTCCTCGTCGAGGACGGCGGTGTCTTCGAGGGGGTCCAGGCCGCGGCCGCCGAGCGGGGCCTCCAGCTCGACCGGGCCGCGCAGTTCGGCGGTGGGCAGCGGGCGGCCGGAGGACACGCGCTCCACGGCGGAGGCGACGGGCCGCTCGGAGTGCGTCCTGCCGATCTGGCCGGCCTTCGCGGCCCTGCCGGACTTGGCCGCCCGGGGGCCGTCCAGCCGTACGCCGCTGCCGCTGGTCTCGGGGGCGTCGGTCAGCAGGGCCGACGGGAGGAAGAGCACCGCGGTGGTGCCTCCGTACGGGCTGGGCTGGAGGACGACCTTGACGCTGTGGCGCTGCGCGAGGCGGCTGACGACGAACAGGCCCAGCCGGTCGGTGTCGGAGAGTTCGAACTCGGGGGTCTCGGCGAGCCGGAGGTTCGCGTCGAGCAGCGCCTCCGGGGTCATGCCGAGGCCCCGGTCGTGGATCTCCAGGGTGAAGCCGTTGGCCACGCGCTCGCCGTGCACCTGGACGGCGGTGTGCGGCGGGGAGAACACGGTTGCGTTCTCCAGGAGTTCGGCGATGAGGTGGGTGACGTCGGCGACGGCCGGGCCGACGATGCCCAGGCGGGTGAGGCGGCGCACCTCTATGCGCTCGTAGTCCTCGACCTCCGCGACGGCGGCCCGTACGACGTCCATGAGCTGGACGGGTTTGCGCCACTGGCGGGAGGGGGCGGCTCCGGAGAGGATCACCAGGCCCTCCGCGTGGCGGCGCATGCGGGTGGTCATGTGGTCGAGGCGGAAGAGGTCGGCGAGCTCCTCGGTGTCCTCGGTGCGGCGCTCCATGGTGTCGAGGAGGGTCAGCTGGCGGTGCAGCAGCACCTGGTTGCGGCGGGCCAGGTTGACGAAGACCTCCGAGACGCCGCGGCGCAGGTCGGCCTGCTTGACGGCGGCCTCGACGGCGGCGCGCTGGAGGGTGTTGAGGGCCTGGCCGACCTGGCCGACCTCGTCCTTCTCGTATTCGAGGTGGGGCGCCTCGGTCTCGACGTCGACGTGTTCGCCTGCGGCGAGGCGCCGCATGACGCTCGGGAGCCGGACGCCGGAGGCCTCGTGGGCCTCCTTGCGCAGCCGGGAGAGGTCGCGGACCAGGTCGCGGCCGATGCGCACGGAGAGGACGAGGGACACGACGAGGGCGAGGAATCCGAGGATGCCGGCGGCGGCGGCCTGGATCATGACGTCCGTGGCGACGGGCTCGATGCGCTGCTGGTAGCGGTCGCCGGCTTCGGTGTTCATGGCCGCGAGGTCGTCGAGGACCTTGCTGGAGGCCTCGTCCCACTGGGCGGCGGTGAGGTTGCGCGGCTTGTTGACCGCGCCGCCGGAGATGAAGCGTTCCTCGGCGTCGCGCAGCGGCTGGGTCTGGGGGTCCTTCCAGAACTGCTCGAAGCGCTCGCGGTCGCCGGCGGGGAGGGTGACGAGGTTGAAGTCGTAGAGCAGCGTGCGGTTGGCGGCGAAGTCGGACACGCGGCGGACGTCGCCGGCGGTGATGTTGCGCGCGGCGAGGGCGGAGGCGATCACGGCGTCCTCGCGGGAGAGCAGCTCGCGGGCGCGGCTGATGCCGACGAGCGCGCGGCCTTCCTTGTCGACCTCGACGTTGTCGAGGCCGTGGAGGTTCATGAGGAAGTCGTAGCAGGGGTCGACGAGCCGGTTGTAGAGCTCCAGGGCCTGGCCGGGGTCGAGGGCGTTCTGGTCGACGGAGCGGCGCATGGAGCCGATGCCGTGGAAGGCGGAGACGATCGAGCGCAGGCGCTCGGCGCTCTGCGGGCTGAGCTCGTCGACGACCTTGGGGTCGCGGGCGCTCACGCTGATCTTCTCGACGGCCTGGTCGGTCTCGGCGCGGCGCTTGGCGAGTTCGGCGGTGGCGGTGGCGGCCCGGGGGTCTCCGATGACGACGAGGGTCTGGCGCCGCTCCTTCTGGATGACGCGGGCGACGTCCTCGACGGGGTAGCCGACCTTGTCGATGACGTAGGCCACGTCGAAGAGTTGGAGGGCCTCACGGCCGGTGATGACCGTGGCGAAGCCCCAGAGGGCGGTCAGGGAGACGAGCGGCACAAGGAGCAACGCCACGATCTTCCGGCGGATGGACTTCCCGCGAAAGCGCATGGCCTCCCCAGCCTCCCCCAGGTCAACCCCGTTGCCGGGGGTCGGTGTTCCGTCATTTAAACGGCGTGAGCCTACTACTGCTGGGGAGTAGGTTCGAAGACGTGTCCGGACGTTTTCGGCCTGACCCCCCGAGGAAGATCACCAGTTGTCGGACACTTCCGGTCAAGTGCAGCCCGATATGTGGCAGATGACACTTGGTGAGGTGTCAGTTCGCGCTGCCTGATGGATGGCTGGAATTATTCGTTCCGCGATCTTCCAAACCTGTGAAGGCATCCCGGTGTTGGGGAATCTCCCGGCGCTGCCGGACGTCTGTCTGTATGAGGGACATGTCGGGGTAGACGTGTCGGGGTAGGCGTGGCGGACCGCGTGGGGAGTGAGCGGACCATGAGCATGGACGAGGGCGGCGGCGCCGGTGGGGCGCGGCGCGGCCTGTGGGTGGAGGAGCCGGCGCGCCGGCGCCGGATGCCGGACCCAGTGCGGGATTCGGCGGTGCGGTCGGTGCTGGTGGTGGCCGTCACGCTGACCCAGGCGACGATCGCGTTCTTCCTGAGCCTGACCGGCTCCTGGCTGGCCTTCCCGATGGTGCTGGGCGCCGTCGCCGCGACCGTCGTGGCCACCTGGGCCGTGCTGGACGTGTGGATCACCCGGCAGACGTGGAACCAGCGCTACGGGGTCGTCTCGGAGCCGAGCAGCACGGCGCGGCTGCGCCGCCGCGAGGCCCGCCGGGCGGCCAAGGCCGCGCGGGCGGCGCACAGGCTAGCCGGGCCCGCCCGAATAGCCCGCGAGGACGGGCCCCTCGCCGGCTTCGGCCGCCGCTGAGCGTCCTGCACGGCGGCAGGGCGGCAGGGCCCGGGCCGGGCGGGACGCGGGCCCCGCGCCCGGACGGCGCGTGTACGGCCCCGTCAGGCGGTCGGCGCGGCGCTGCGGCGGAACATCCGGGTGGCCGTGATCTCGCCGTGGACGGCCTCCCCCTCCGGGGACTGCTGCGGCAGGCCCGGGCGCAGGTGTTCCTCGACGCTGATGTACTTCAGGCCCGCCCGCAGGTCCGCGTCGTTGCGCAGGCGGATCACCAGCGGGAACTCGGCGAGGGCGGTGGTGTCGAACAGTCCGGTCGTGTACAGCAGCTGGACGCCGAGCGCGTCGGACACGGCCCGCTGGAGCTCCAGCAGGTAGGTGGCGTTCGCGCGGCCGATCGGGTTGTCGAGGAACAGCGTGCCCGCGTGCCGGTGCTTGTCCCGGCCCCGGTCGTTGCTGCGCAGCGCCGCCATCGTGCAGTACAGGGCGATGGCCGCGGTCAGCAGCTGCCCGCCGGAGAACACGTCGCCCATCTGTCCCACCGGCACCCGTTCGGCGCGCAGCACGGCGTCCGGCTTGAGGATCTCCACGGAGATGCCCTTGGGCTCCAGGGCCGCCTGGACGCCCCGCAGCAGCAGGGACATGCCGTCGCGGCGGCCCTCGCCGAAGGCGGCGCCGCTGTTCTTCTTCACGGCCGTGCGCGTGGCCTCGTCGATGACCTCGCCGAGCCGCTCCGTGAGGGTGGCCTGGTCGGGCTCCTCGAAGCGGATCCTCAGGAACTCCTGCCCGGACCATTCACCGAGGCCTTCGGGGAGTTGCGAGAGGCGCTGCGCGGAGCGGAGCGTGGCCAGGGCGGACTCGACCAGGCCGCGCAGCCGGTCGACGATGCTGTCGCGGTTGCGCTCCAGCTGCGCCAGCTCGTCGGTCAGGACGCGCAGCCGGGGGGCGAAGGCCGCCGCCCAGGCCGCCGCGTGCTCGGGCAGGGCGGAGGCGGGCAGTTCGCGGATCTGCTGGCGCGCGGGGGTGCGTACCTGCTCGTAGCGGGTGGCGTTGGCGTGCCGGACCAGGACGTCGCTCGCCTCGCGCACCGCGGACTCCGCGGCCGACAGGTCGGCGGAGCAGCCGCGCAGGGAGCGGCGGGCCTCGGTGGCCGATTGGCGGGCCTCCTCCAGCGTGCCGGGATACGCCGCCGGCTCCTGCTCGTCGTCGTGGTGGGTGTGGTCGCGCAGCAGGTCCCGCAGGAGCGCCGCGGTCTCGTCGAAGCCGCCGGCGCCGTCCTCGGCGGTGCGGTGGGCGCGCAGGAGGTCCGCGTGGGCGGCGCGGGCGCCCTCCACGGCCGCGGTGTGGGCGGCGAGCTGTGCGGTGGCCGTACGCAGCAGGGCCTGCGCCTGGTCGACGTCCCCGGGGACCAGTTCCTCGGGCAGGTCGGTGTGCGCCTCGCCCTCGGCGGGGGCGTGCCGTTCGGCCTCGCCGCGCAGGCGGCCGAGCTGCTCGCTGGCGGCCGACGCCCGGGTCTCCAGCATCTGTACGAGGGACTCGGCGCGGGCGGCCGCGGCCTGGCGGGAGGGGCCGTCGGCGCCGTCGGTGCCCTCCAGGAGCTGGGCGGCGCGGGTGCGGACCTTGTTGGTGAGGCGGTCGAGTTCGGCGAGGGCGGCGCTCTCGTCGCTCTCGGCGCGGGCCTGTTCGGCGCGCAGGTCGGCGCCGACGCCGACCTTCTCGTAGAGCTGGGAGGCGGCGCGGTAGGCCTCGCGCAGGTCGGGGAGCGGCACACGCGGGCCGTCGGCGCCGTCGGGCAGCTGGTCGGGTGCGCCGGCGATCTCCGCGCGTTCGGCGCGCAGGGCCCGGGCGGTGCGGCGGGCGTCGTCGGCGGCGCGCTGGGCGGCGCGGCGGTCCTCGTCGGCGGCGCGGGCCCGGTCGAGGCAGACCTCGGCGCGGGCCTCGGACTCGGCGGCCTCGTCGGCGAGTTCACGGACGCGGGCCTGCCAGCCGACGCGCTCGCGCAGTCGGAAGGCGAGGCCCGCGAGGGCGTCGGCGGCGCGGCGGGCGCGCTGGGCGGTGTCCTGGCGCTCCTCGCGGACGCGCGCCGCGTCGGCGGCGGCCTCGTCGGCCTCGGCGCGGACGGTACGGGCCTCCGCGAGTTCGGCGTCGGTCTCCTCGGCGAACATCCGGGCGGCGGCGGCCGCCTGGGCGAGCTCGGTGAGCCGGCCGGGCGGGCAGCCGGTGCGCCAGGAGGCGAGCCGGGCGGAGAGCTCGCGGTCGCCCGCGAGGCGGGCGGCCAGGTCGCGGATCTCGGTGTCACGGGCACCGGCGCGGGCGCGCAGCGCCTGTCGCTCCTCGTCGGCGGCGTGCTCGTCGTGCATGGCCGGGTTCGGCGAAACGATGAAGACGCTGGAGACGGCGGAATCGGCGTCCACGGGCGCGGCCGGCGCGAGCAGGGCGGCGGCCGTGCCCACGGCGACGGTGGAGCGCGGCAGCAGGGCGGCGCCGGAAAGGACCTCGCGGGCCCTGCTGTGGGTGTCGGGGTCGGTGATGACGACGCCGTCGACGAGCTCGGGGCGGGCCGCGAGGACAGCGGCGTGGTCGGCGGGGTCCACGGCCTGGGCGAGGTAGCGCCAGCCGGGGAGTGCGGGGATGCCGTGTTCGCCGAGGTACTCGACGGTGGCGAGGACGTCCGGGCCGGGCGGGAGCAGCCCGCCGTCGCCGAGCGCGCCGAGGATGCGGGAGTCGTCGGCCGCGGCGGTGCGCAGCTCGAACAGCTGGCGCTCGGCCGAGGCGACGCCGTCGGCGAGCAGTGCGCGCAGGTCGTCGGCGCCCCGGTCGAGGTCATCGGCGGTGAGCTGGCCGACGGCGGTGGCCACCGCGACGCGGGAGGGCCCCTGCGCTTCGCCGTGCGGGCCGCCGGCGGCGGACGTGCCGCCGGCGGCGGACGGGCCGGTGGAGCCGTCGCCCGTGCGGGGCGAGGGGACGGACACGTCGGCGGGGTCCGCGGCCGAGGGCAGCCCGAGGAGTTCGGCGAGGCGCGGGGACGCGGCGAGCGAGACGGCGGCGCGGTGCTCGGCGTCGTGGGCGGCTTCCGCGGCCTCGGCGGCGTCCGCGGCGCGGGCGGCGGTCAGCTCGGCCCTGGATTCCGCTGCGGCGGCCTCACGGGCGGCTTCGGTGGCGGCACGGGCGGCCTCGCGGGACTCGTCCCAGGCGGCCACGGCGGCCTTCTCGGCGTCGGCGGCGGCGAGGGCGGCGCGGGCCGGGTCGGCGTCGGGGGCGGAGTCGTCGAGCCAGCCGGCGCGGACGGCCTCGGCGGTCTCCTGCTGGACCTCGCTGAGCCTGGCCCTGAGGTGTTCGGCCTCACTGCGGGCCCGCTGGGCGGCCGTGGCCGCGGCGGTGGCGTCGCGATGGGAGTCCTCGCCGACGGCCTGGAGCGCCGCGGAACGCTCCTCCTCCTCATTGGCGAGCCGCTCCCCCTCCTCGGCGGCGGTGTGCAGGGCCCGTACGAGTTCGCCCGCGGCCGTGGCGCGGGCGGCCAGGGCCGGGGCGGCGTCGCGCTCGGCCTCCAGGATCGCGGCGGCGACGCGGGCGGAGCGGTCGGCGGCCGCGCGGTGGCGCAGCACGGTCTCGGCGGCCTGCCAGGCGGAGTGCAGGGTGCGGGCTTCGAGGAGTTCGCGGCGCTGGGCGGCGGCGGCCTTGTCGGCGACGGCCAGTGCCAGGGAGGCGTGCCGGTAGGCGAGTTCGGCGGAGACGGCCGCGCTGCGGGTGCGGGCGGACTCGGCGGTGGTGACGTCGTGGGCGGCGGCGGTGACGCGCTGGGCGAGGTCGGCGGCCCGGCCGCGCTCCTCGGCGGCGCGGGCGGACAGCCTGCGGGCGAGGGTGCGCGTGCGGCGTTCGGCGCCCGCGTGGACGTCGCGCAGCCGGGAGCGGGTCGCGGCGGCTTCGACGATCCTGGTGAGGAGGTCCACCGAGCCGGCGGTGAAGTCGCGTTCGGCCATGAGCTCGGCGCGGCGGCCGAGCTTGTTGCCGAAGCCGTGGACGAGGTCGGCGAGGCCGTCCGTGTCGCGGGTGTCGGTGACGGCGCGCAGCAGCAGGTCGGTGAAGTCGGAGTCCTTCTTGACCGCGAAGAGACCGGCCGCCTCGCCCTCGTCGGCGTTCATCTCGCGCTGGTAGCGGAAGAGTTCGGGATCCAGGCCCAGCTCGGTGAGGTGCTCGTTCCAGCGGTCGTGGATCTCCTCGAAGCAGACCTCCAGGTGCGGGTACGCCTTGCCCGCGTCGGTGAGGGCGTCGCGGAAGCCCTTCATCGTGCGGCGGCGGCCCTGGGCACCGGAGGCGCCTTCGACGGGCGGGCGCACGGCGGTCGACTCGGCGACAGGCAGGCTGTCGAGGCTCAGACCGGGGCCGGGGCGGAAGGAGTACCAGGCCTCGGCGAACTTGCGGGGGTCGTTGGAGACCTGTCGGCCGCGCCATTCGCTGACCTTGCCGACGACCACGCACTCGCCGGTCTGGGTGTGCTGCCACTCCAGGGCGACGTGTCCGCAGTCGTCGGCGAGCAGGAACTTGCGCAGGACGCCGGAGCTGGCGCCGCCGAGGGTGTTGCGGTGGCCGGGGAGCATCACCGAGAAGATCAGCTTGAGGAGGACGGACTTGCCGCCGCCGTTCTCCAGGAAGAGCACGCCGGCGGGCGCGGGGCGGCGCGGCGGTCCGGTCGGCTCCTCCTCGAAGAACTCCGCCTGGGCCGGCGCCGGATGGGGCACCGGCTCGCCGACTCCGCGCAGGTCGAGCACGGTGTCGGCGTAGCGCGCGCCGGCGGGCCCGATGGAGTAGAGGCGGATCCGGGACAGCTCGTACATGGCGGCGGACTCTCGTGGTGTCTGGGTGAGGCAGGGTCTACGGGTTTGAGGACTCAGGCGTGGAAGGGCAGCCCGGCGTCGGCAGCCAGCTCCAGGTCGTCGCCCTCGGGCGGCGGCAGGAGGGTGGCGGAGCCGTCGCTCACGGGGACCACGCCGAGTTCCAGGAGTTCGGCCATGGCCGAACTGCCCGCCATGTCGCGGACCTGGAGCTGGTAGCGGGGGGTGGTGCGGTAGGTGCCGCCGGCCTCGTCGCCGGTGCGCTGGAGGAAACCGGAGTCGGTGAGGAAGGCGGCGGCCTTGCCGACGATGCCTGTGGTGGACCCGGCGAGGCGGCGGGCGTCCTTGGTGGCGCCGGTCGCGCTGCGGCGGGCGTAGACGCGCCAGGCGGCCTCCAGGCCGGGGGCGTGGGACGCCGGGTCGGTGTTCTCACCGAGCTCCTCGGCGCGCTCCTCCAGGCGGCGGCAGGTCTGCCGGACGAAGGCGTCGACGCCGTTGACGGTGACGCGGCCGATGTAGCCGTCGTCCGCGAGGTCCTCGGGGCGCGGGAAGGCGAGGGCGGCGACGGCGAGGTGGGCGAGCCCGTGCAGGAACCGGTCGGCGGAGTCCGCGGCGGTGCGGCGGGCGTAGTCGCCCATCCGGACGGCGAAGACGGAGTCCTCGTCGGCGGCCACGGCCATCCCGGCGCGCGGGGACACTTCCAGGACGACGAGGCCCAGTCCGGTCGCCACGGCATCGGCGAGACGGCCGAAGGCGGGCTCCTCGCGGTAGCGGCGCAGCAGTTCGGCGTACTCGGCGTCACGGGCGGGCGCCAGCTTGGGCTGGAGCCCGAAGGCCACGAGCCGGGCCGCGTCGGCGGCGTCCGCGGGCGTCACGGGCGCGGCGGCCTGGACCGGGGCGGCCGGCACCGCCTGCGCCGCTTCGCTCCACGCGGGGTGCTCGGCGTGGTGGTCGCTCACGGGTGGGTCTCCTCGGCGGTGCGGGTGGTACGGGGCGTACGGGTGATGCGGTTGGGCTGCGCGGGCGTGACAGCGGGGTGCACCGCGGGGTAGCCGGGCAGGGCCGGGTGTCCGGCGGAGCCGGGTTCCCCGGGGCTCCGCCCCGGACCCCGCGCCTCAAACGCCGGCGGGGCTGGATGTGGGGCCGGCGGAGCCTGATGCGCGAGGCCGGTCATGGCGAGCGCCGTCACGACGCCTCCGCGCGGTCGGCGGCCATGCCGGCGGCGTCGAGGAGGGCGGTGCCGACGATGAGGTCGGCGCCGCCGAACTCGGGGTCGTCGAGCTGCGTGCCGTCGTCCACGGCGAAGAGCAGGCGCTCCTCGCCCTGGCGGTACGCGGTGCCCACAGCCGGGCTCGCGGCGTGCACGGCCAGCAGGGCCACCAGGTACGGCAGGTCGGGATCGCTGCGGCGGGCCTCCGCGAGCAGCCCGGACAGCCGGCGCGGGGCGTCGTGCGGCAGGTCCAGGAGCCCCATCGCGGCGGCGAGCTGCTCCTCGGTGAAGCGGCTGTCGTCCGGGGTGGCGATCAGGTCCGGCTCCGGCATCTGCGCGCCGAGGTGCTCGCGCTCCACCGGCGGGGTGAGCAGGATCTCGACGAGGTCGGCCACCCGCACCGAGACGGGCGTGCGCAGCCCCGCTCCGGCGGCGAAGAAGGCGTCGGTCACCCGGCGTGCCTGCTCCACGGGCAGCGGCAGCAGCGGGGCGACCAGCTGGCCGTACAGGTCGATGCCGGTGCGCGGCGCGGGGGCGGCGAAGGCCTGGCGGTCCTGCTCGGCACGGAAGAGCGGGCCCGCGTCCAGCAGTCGGGACTGCAGCTGGGTGTGGCGGCGGATGCAGTCCTTGACGATGTCGACGAGCTCGGCGGCGCGGCGTTTGTTCTCAGGCTCCTCGGCCTCGTCGCGCGCCTTGCGGATGTTGGTCAGGATCGCGTTCTCGTGACGGTAGCGGTCGGCGACGTGGTCGAGGGCCTCGGCGATCATGTCGGGGACGGCCTGGAGCCAGTCCACCGCCCGGACGTTGCGCCGGGTCGCGTCCAGGGTGCGGCGCAGGGTCTCGGCGTACTGCACGGTCCGGTAGCGGGCCTGCTCGGCGGCCAGCTGGGCGTCCGCCAGCCGCCCGCGGCTGATCAGCACCTCCAGCTTGACCTCGGCGGCGATCTGGGCGCTGGTGACATCGGTGTCGAGGGCGCCGACGAGGACGTTGACGGCCTCGTCGGTGGTGCGCAGGTAGACCGCGCCGCCGTAGGGGACCTCTTCGATCAGCTTGAAGTCGTAGTCGCGGCGCACGTAGACGCCGTCCGGGCCGAAGGTGCCGTAGATCGCGCGGAAGCCGCGGTCCACGCTTCCGACGTTGATCAGGTTCTCCAGCACCCAGCGGGCCACCCGCTCGTGCTCGGCCGCCGGGCGGGAGGGGGCCTGGGCCGCGACGCGCGGCAGCAGCCTGGCCACTATCTGCTCGTGGTCGGCGCCCGTGTCGAAGTCCATGTTGAGGGTGACGAGGTCGATCGCGGCGAGCGCGACCTCCGCCATGGCGTAGATCCCGTACTCGCCCGCCAGGTTGGCCTTGCGTACGTCGAGGTCGTGCAGCGGGGCGGTGCAGGCGAGGGCGCGCAGCCGCCGGGCCAGGCCCTCGTCGGCAGCCGGGCCCGGCGCCGGGGAGGGAAGGGTCTTCGCCGGGGCTGGGAGAGTCACGGGCAAAGACTAGGCGCTGACCCGGACAACATCCCAAACGGCATGGTTCGGCCGGATCGTCCCGGCATCCGCGCCGGCGTGCACACCGGCTTCCGCACGGGATTCCGCACGGGATTCCGTTTCGGCATCCGGTCCGGTCGCCTGCTCTACGCTCAGCGCATGGATTCCATGATCGCATCCACTGCGGTGATCGACCTCAACGCCGATCTCGGCGAGGGATTCGGGCGCTGGACGCTCACCGACGACGAGGCCCTGCTCTCCGTCGTCACGAGCGCCAACGTCGCCTGCGGCTTCCACGCCGGGGACCCGTCCATCATGCGCCAGGTCTGCGAACTGGCCGCCGAGCGGGGCGTACGGATCGGCGCGCAGGTCTCCTACCGCGACCTGGCCGGCTTCGGCCGGCGCTCCATGGACGTGCCGCCCGGCGAGCTCGCCGACGAGGTGGCCTACCAGATCGGCGCGTTGGAGGTCTTCGCGCGGGCGGCCGGCTCCCGGGTGTCCTACGTGAAACCGCACGGCGCGCTCTACAACCGGACCGTGCACGACGCCTGCCAGGCCGCCGCCGTCGTCGCGGGCGTCCGGCTGGCGGCCGGTTCCGGGGCGACCGGCGGCCTGCCCGTCCTGGGGCTGCCCGGCTCGCTCCTGCTCGCCGCCGCCGAGGAGGCCGGGCTGGCTCCCGTACCGGAGGCGTTCGCCGACCGCGCCTACACCCCGGCCGGGACGCTGGTGCCGCGCGCCGAGTCCGGATCGGTCGTGCACGACCCAGACGCGGTGGTGGCGCGGGCCGTCGGGATGGCGGCCGGCGGCACGGTGACGGCCGCCGACGGCTCCGCCGTGCCCGTGGCCGCGCGCTCGCTCTGCCTGCACGGGGACACCCCCGGGGCGGCCGGGCTGGCCCTGCGCGTCAGGGAGGCGCTGGGCGCCGCCGGGGTGCGGGTGGAGTCCTTCGCGTGAGGACGCTGGTGGTGGGCTCGCGGGCGCTGCTGATCGAGGTGGACTCGGCGGACGAGGTCGCCGCGCTCCACGCCGAGCTGCTGCGCCGCCGGGACGCGGGCGCGCTGGGCCCCGTACGGGACCTGGTGCCCGCGGCGCGGACCGTACTGCTGGACGGTGTACGGGATCCGGCCGCGCTCGGCGCACGGATCGCCGGCTGGGAGGTACCGCCGCTCGCGGCCGCCGAGGGGCCGCAGGTCACCGTCCCGGTGCGGTACGACGGGCCGGACCTGGCGGAGGTGGCCCGGCTGTGGGGGGTGGACCCCGGGGAGGTGCCGGGCATCGTCGGCGCCACCCGCTTCCGGGTGGCGTTCTGCGGGTTCGCGCCGGGCTTCGGCTATCTGACGGGCCTGCCGGAGCGTCTCCGCGTCCCGCGCCGGGACACGCCGCGCACGGCCGTTCCCGCGGGCTCGCTGGCGCTGGCCGGCGAGTACGCGGGGGTGTACCCGCGCTCCTCCCCCGGCGGCTGGCAGCTGATCGGCTCCACCGACGCGGTGCTCTGGGACCCGCAGCGGCAGTCGGCGGCGCTGTTCTCCCCGGGCGTCCGGGTGCGGTTCACGGAGGCCGGCCGTGACTGAGCTGCTGGTGGTGCGGCCGGGGGCGCTGACCACGGTCCAGGACCTGGGCCGCCCCGGGCACGCGCACCTGGGGGTCCCCCGCTCGGGGGCGCTGGACACGGCGGCGTACGCGCTGGCGAACCGCCTGCTCGGCAACCCGCCGGACGCCGCCGTCCTGGAGACGACCCTGGACGGGGTGTCGCTGCGCGCGGCGGCCCCGGTGGTCGTGGCGGTCACGGGCGCGCCCTGTCCGGTGCGGATATCCGGGCGCCCGGTGGCCTGGGGGGCGCCGGTCGGGCTGCCGGCCGGGGCGGAGCTGGAGGTGGGCCGGGCGGGGTCGGGGCTGCGCAGCTACGTCGCGGTGCGGGGAGGCCTGGCCGTCCCGCCGGTCCTGGGCAGTCGCTCCACGGACCTGCTGTCGGGCCTCGGGCCGCCGGCCCTGTCGGCCGGGATGACGCTGCCGGTGGGTCCGGCCGGGCCGGACCCGGTGCCCGGGGCGGACGCGTACGGGCTGCCCGCGGCGCCGACGGAACTGTTGCTCCCGCTGCGTCCGGGGCCGCGGGCGGGCTGGTTCACGGCGGCGTCCCTGGCCGGGTTGTGGCGCTCGGCGTTCCGGGTGTCGCCGAGGTCCAACCGGATCGGGCTGCGCACGGAGGGCGGTCCCGCGCTGGTCCGCGCCCGGGCGGGGGAGCTGCCGAGCGAGGGCATGGTGCTGGGCGCGGTCCAGGTGCCCCCGGACGGGCTGCCGGTGGTGTTCCTGGCCGACCATCCGGTGACCGGCGGCTACCCGGTGGTGGGCGTGGTCGGGCCGGGCCCGGCCCTGGACGCGGCGGCGCAGGCCCGGCCGGGGACTCCGGTCAGGTTCGTGCGGGCCCGATGAAACGTTTTCCGGGGCTGCCGCCACGTACCGGGTGAGGGGACCGACCGGGTCCCCTGTGCAGGGGAGGAACCGGGTGCGCAGCCCACGACACGAGACCGGGCCGCCGGATCTCACGACGGCCGAGGGATTCGGGACGTTCTGCAATAACCACCTCGACGCCACCTGGCTTCGTCACCCACCGGGTCGCCGATCCGCAGCGGGCGGCCGGTCTGACGGCGACACCTTCCCCGCGGCGATGGGTTCGGCCGGACCTACCGGTGTCGGAGGGGAAGGCCACGCCCTGCGAGATCGACCACTCGTCGGCCCTCCCCCGACGCTGCGCCGACCGCCTTCGCGCCGGACCCGGCGGGACGGTCCTTCCGCCCGGCCCCAGCGCGGAGGCCGGGGCGGACCGGTGTCCACGGGCGGGAACGCCACGCGCCCGGGCTCCGTCGTCGCGGGGCCCGGGCGCGTCGATGTCGGCGTTCCGGGGGCGCTACACCGCCGACTCCGGGGCGATGCGGCTGCGGACGGCGGACTGGACGTCCTCCTCCTCCGCCGGGTCCGCCGCCAGGCGGCGCAGGCGTGGGGCCACGCGGGCGTCGGCCGTCTCGGCGTGGCGGGCGGCCACCTCGCGGGTGGTCTCCTCGCAGTCCCAGAGGCATTCGACCGCGAAGCCGGCCGCGAAGGAGGGGTCGGTGCTGGCGAGGGCCCGCGCGGCCCGGCCGCGCAGATGGGACGAGGACGTCTCGCGGTAGATGTGGCGCAGGACAGGGGCCGCGCAGCCGATGGCGAGCCGGCCGGCTCCGTCGACCAGGGCGAACAGTCGCTGCGTGTCGGGGCCCGAGCCGCGGACGGTGGAGCGCAGCGCGCTCAGGACCAGGGGTGCGTCCTCGGCTCCGCCACGGGCGGCCAGGGTGGCCGCGGCGGCCTCGCCGAGGGCGTCGGGCCGGTGGACCCAGCGCCGGGCGCGTTCGACGGCGTCCGGGCCGCACATGCGCTCGTACGCGGCCACGGCGGGCTCATCGGCGGCGGCTTCGATGAGGTCCAGCACGGCCGGGTTGTCCGGTTCGGCGAGGGCCAGGTGGTGCAGGGCGGTGGCCCGGGCGGCCTCGCCGTCCGCGCCGGCGGCGGCCGCGAGGATGGCGGAGCGGTCCTCGGGCTGGGCCACGGCGGCGAGACAGCGGGCGGCGGGCACGTGCAGGGGGGTGCCGCGGCGCAGGCCGTCGGCGGCCCAGTCGAAGACGGCCTGGACGCCCCAGCCGGGCTGGGGGCCGCTCGGGGTCAGCTGGCGCTGCCAGCGGTCGAAGGAGCCCTGCCGGCGGGCGGCGCTCAGGCGCTCCCCGTACAGCGGCGACTCCTCCCACAGGCACCACGGCCGGGGTTCGTAGGCGTCGCGGACGGCGGCGGCCAGCCGCGCCTCGCCCTCCGCGGTGGCGGGGAATCGGGCGAGGACGGGTGCGGCCAGGGACCGCAGTCCCTCGTCGTCGTCGCGCAGGGCGAGCTCGTCGAGGGCCCAGGACCAGTTCGCCCCGGAGGCGGCGTAGCGGCGCAGCAGCATGAGCGCGTCGTCGCGGCCGTACGAGGCCAGGTGGCCCAGGACGGACAGGGCGAGGCCCGTGCGGTGGTCGGTGTCGTCGACGAGGTCGTCGGCGCCGAAGAGGTGGCTCTCGATCTCGCCGAGGGGGCCGTCGAGGTCGAGGTAGAGCCTGGCGTAGTACAGCGAGCGGTTCTCGACCTGCCAGTCCTGGCGCGGATCGCGGAGCACGCACTGGTTGAGGGCCGCGAGGGCCTCCGCCCTGGGCGCCGCGAGTGCGTGCAGCGTGCCGTCGCCACGGCCCCGCTGGAGGAGGCCGAGCAGGGTACCGCTCGGCGCTATGACTGGTTCGAACATGGGAATGGCCTCAAATCAAGCTGGGGACGCAACCGGGAATCGGGATTCACAGGGCCGCGTAACAGCATGTGAGGACGTCCGCCGTCTTGTTCCGCTCGATGTAGACCATTGCCTTCTCACTCTCGTCGGTGGTTCGTGACCAGGGTTGGCCGGACCGGGCCGGGACACGCTTCGTGTCCTGGCCGTCTGCCCGTCCCCCGTGCTCGCGAATCGAATCCGACGCCATGATGGCCCAGCCGGTTTGTGCACCGCGACCACATTTACGGCCGCCGTGATCAACCTGTGAGGTCTGTACCGGTCTCCGCCCGGCAAAAAGCGGACTACTTGGCTCCGAAGAGTTCCAGCAGGTCGGCCTTGTTGAACATGCGCGCCGTGTCCACGGCGGAGGGGGTTCCGGCGTTCGGGTCGGCCCCTCCGGCGAGCAGCGCGCGGATCACCGCCTCCTCCCCCTTGAAGACCGCGCCGGCGAGCGGGGTCTGGCCGCGGTCGTTGGCGCGGTCGGCCTCGGCGCCGCGGGCCAGCAGGGCCGTGACGGTGCCGGCGTGGCCGTGGTAGGCCGCGAGCATGACGAGGGTGTCGCCGCGGTCGTTGGTGAGGTTCGCCGGGACCCCGGCGTCGAGGTACGCGGCGAGCCGGGCGCTCTCACCCTGGCGGGCGAGGTCGAAGATCTTGGTCGCCAGTTCGATGACGTCCTCGTCGGGCCCTTCCGGGGAGGCGCCTTCGGGGTGCTCGCTCATCGTGCGTACCGCCTTTCACTCGCTGCTGGCATGAAGCTTCCCCAGGCCGTGCGGGGCAGGGGTGCGCACGGCGCTGCGTCCGTACGGGTGAATCGCCAGAGTAGCGCCCTGGCCTGGGCATGTCCGGGTCGGGCCGAGGCAGGGATCACCCGGGACCGGTGTGGGGCGGCCGCGCCAGCCGGGCTGAGCCGGTCAAGTGAAAAAACACCAGATTCACCCGTATGCACCTTTTTTCGCATTGATACTTCCTGTGAGCCTGGAACAACTGATGGTGACTGTCCCCACCAACCAGGAGAACCTCTCATGGTCCTGTCCATCTCAGGCGTGGTCCTGCTCGGCATCATCTGCTTCCTGTTCTTCAAGAAGGACGGGATGAAGCTGACGCACGCGTTCGTCTGCTCGCTCTTCGGCTTCTTCCTCGCCGGCTCCGCCATCGCGCCGAGCATCACGGCGAGCACCGCGAGCCTTGCCAGCCTGCTCGGCGGGATCAAGCTCTAGCCGCCGCCGAGCAGCAACACCAGCCCCACCCGGAACACGCTCACCACAACTCCAGGAGACGCCCGTGGCCCGGCGCCCACTCCCCCGCATCCTCAGCAGCGGCACCACGTCGCTGGCCCGGGGCCGCGACCTCGCTCGCACGGCCGCCGACAGCGCCACGGACGTCCTCCATCCGCTCCTCGTCATCGGACGCGGCGTGCGCCTCCTGGCCGCGGCCGGGCGGCGCAGATGGTCCGAGACGCCCAAGGACAAGCGCGGCCCCGCCCTGTTCCTGGGCGCGGCCTGCGTCCTCGTGGTCGCGCTCGTCCCCTACGGCCCGCTCCTCGCCCTGATCTCCCTCATGGCGGCGGCGGCCTGGCGGGGACGCGACCGCACGCCGGTGAGGACCGGACCCAGCGATGCCGAGGCCGAACGGCTCGGTGCCCTCTACGAAGCCCTCGTGCCGTACTTCTCCATCCCGGAGGATCCGAGTCCGCTCTTCGCCCACGGCGGCGAGTGGGACAAGGCCTTCAGCGGCTACGAGTTCGACGAGGCGGGCCGGCTCACCCGGCTCCACATCCGCTACCCGGCCTACTTCACCGACGGCGAGGCCGCCTCACGGGCCCGGATCGAGGCACTGCTGCACGCCAAGTCCGGGCGCGGACGGGAGTACCTCTTCGACTGGGACGAGGAGGGCAACCAGCTCGACCTGAGCGTGCTGGCGGCGCTGCCGACGGGCATCGCCGCCCAGCCGTTCGTCACCTCCCCCGGCGAGAGCGTGCTCGGCTTCACCGACTCCGCGAGCGTGCAGCGCACCCTGCCCGTGCTGGACGGCGAGCAGCCCCGCGACGTCCCGCCGGTCATCTGGCGCACCGGGCCCCGCTCCACCGAACCCCACCTGCTCGCCGTCGGGCAGCCCGGCAGCGGCACCTCCACCCTGCTGCGCTCCCTTGCCCTCCAGGCCCTGCGGCACGGCGCCGACGTACTGATCGTCGACGGCGGCGGCAGCGGCGAGTACGCCTGCCTGACCGGCCGGGCCGGCGTCCTGGCCGTGGAGTGCGGGCCGGTCGGCGCGGTGGCCACCCTGGAGTGGGCCGCGCAGGAGACGGAACGGCGGCTCATCTCCACCCACCGGGCCCGCGAGGCCGGACGGCCCGCGCCGCAGGACACCCGGCGCCCGCTGTGGATCCTGCTGGACCAGCCGAGCGTGCTCGCGCACCTCGCGGTCGCCGAGGGCGGGCCCGACCCCATGGCCCACCTGCAGGTGCCGCTGCGGCACGGGCGGCCCGCGCACGTCACGGTGGTCGTCGCCGAACACCTCGACCACCTGGAGCTGCTGCACGACGCGGTGTGGCAGCACACCCGGGCGCGGATCGTGCTCGGGCCCGCCGGGCTCCAGCAGATCACCGACGTCCTCGGACTGCCGCCGCACACCACGCCCACGAGCCAGGTGCCGCCGGGGCGGGGGTACGCGCGGCTCGGGACCGGCTCCGTGCACCGGCTCCAGGTGCCGGCCACGCCGGACCCGTACGACGAGGCGACGCATCCGGCGTACCGGCAGGCCGTGCTGGAACTGCTCCCGGAGCGGCAGCAGGGGCCCGCGGGGGCGGCGTCCGCGACTGCGGCTCCGGCGGGGGCGGTGGGGCCGGCCGGCCCGGCGCTGGTCAAGGTCCTCGACGCTCCGGAACCGTCGTAGCGCCGGGGCGGTGCCGTCTTAAGGTCCTGTCGTCCAGGTCCTGCCTGGCCCGCGGTGTCCGGCACCGCACCTCGCCGCGTTGTCGGGGCGCCCCGTACGTCCAGTACGCGGGCGCCCCTCCGCCTTGCGCTGCACGGCGCCGGACACCGCGGGCCTCACCGGCGCTCCTTCGACGACAGGACCTACGCCACGAACGTGCGCGGGGGTTCCCCCGTGCTGTCGCCCGCGCCCTTGCCCACCAGACGGGCCGCCGCTGCCAGGCGGGCGGCGGCTTCCTCCGCCACCGGGCCGCCCACCGTGAACGGCAGTCGGACGTAGCCCTCGAAGGCTCCGTCCACGCCGAACCTCGGGCCCGAGGGGACCCGTACGCCGACGCGCTCGCCCACCTCGGCCAGGCGGGAGCCGGAGAGTCCGCCCGCGCGGGCCCACAGCGTCAGGCCGCCGGCGGGGACCTCGAACTCCCAGTCCGGGAGCTCCCGCCGGACCGCCGAGACCAGCGCGTCGCGGTTCTCGCGGGCCTGCTGCCTGCGGATCTCCACCGCCTCCTGCCAGCCGCCTGTCCGCATCAGCCAGTTCACGGCCAGCTGTTCCAGCACCGGGGTGCCCAGGTCGGCGTAGGCGCGGGCCGCGACCAGGCTGCGGATCACGTCGGGGGCCGCCCGGACCCAGCCGATCCGCATGCCCGCCCAGAAGGCCTTGCTGGCGGAGCCCACGGTGATCACCGTGCTGCCGGCCGGGTCGAAGGAGCAGACCGGGCGGGGCATCTCCAGCTCCGGCTCCAGCTGGAGTTCGAGCATGGTCTCGTCGGCGACGAGGACGGTTCCCGCGGAGCGGGCCGCCTCGACCATCGCGCGGCGCTGGTCCTCGGAGGCGAGGGCTCCGGTGGGGTTGTGGAAGTCGGCGACGACATAGGCGAGGCGCGGCGCGGAGTCCCGCAGGACCTGGCGCCAGACGTCCATGTCCCAGCCGGCCAGTCCGTCGGCCATGGCCACCGGTACGAGCCGGACCCCGGCGGCGCGCATCAGCTGGAGGATGTTGGCGTAGGAGGGGGACTCGACGGCGATGCGCTCGCCGCGCCCGGCGAACAGGCTGCAGATGGCGTCGATGGCGCCCATCGCCCCGGTGGTCACCATGATCTGCTCGGGCATGGTGGGGATGCCCTGCTCGGTGTAGCGGTCGGCGAGCATCCGGCGCAGCGCCGGCAGCCCCGCCGGGTAGTCCCCGTGCGTGTGCGCGTACGGGGGCAGTTCCTCCAGGGCGCCCTGGACGGCCCTGGTGAGCCACGGTTCGGGGGCGGGCAGGGCGGCGCAGCCGAGGTCGATCATCGAGCCGAGGGACTCGGGCGGCAGCGGCTCCAGGCCCCGGGCGGGCAGCGGGTTCCCCGCGGGGACGGAGGTCCAGCTGCCGGCGCCCCGGCGGGATTCCAGGAAGCCCTCCCCGCGCAGCGCCTCGTAGGCGGCGGCGACGGTGGTGCGGCTGAGCGACAGTGCGACGGCGAGTTCCCGCTCGGCGGGCAGCCGGGCGGCGACCGGGATGCGCCCTTCGAGGACGAGCAGCCGGATCCCGTCGGCGAGGGTGCGGTAGGCGGGCGGCTTGCGGGCGCCGGGCACGGCGGTCCGCTCCTGCTGCGAGGTGATGAGACGGGCGAGCTGTGCGGCACCGACCGCTGAGGTCCATTCGGCCATGGCGTCGGTCCACTTTCGTCCGATTGGCCTCGAAGGAAGCCTGGATTGGATTGTTCTCTGGGGCACAGCGTGCCACGAGTCAGTCCACTCGCACCAGGGGCGTACGCGGCCCTCCCGCATCCCGTTCATCTCGCATACCACCAGTCCCTGACGTCACGGGGGATACTGCCGCCGTGACGCACGTACGCCTTCGCCATCCGTATCTGGACCACCCGGCTCCGATCCCCTTCGCGCACCGGGGAGGTGCCGCGGACGGGCTGGAGAACACGGCCGCGGCGTTCCGCCGGGCCGCCGAGGCGGGCTACCGGTACTTCGAGACCGATGTGCACGCCACGGCCGACGGCAAGCTCGTCGCCTTCCACGACTCCACGCTGGACCGGGTCACCGACGGCCGGGGGCGGATCGCCGAGCTGCCGTGGGCGCAGGTCCGCGAGGCCCGGGTGGGCGGCACCGAGCCCCTGCCGCTCTTCGCGGAACTGCTGGAGGAGTTCCCGGACGCCCGGTGGAACATCGACGTCAAGGCCGAGTCGGCGCTGTACCCGCTGGTCGACCTGATCTCGCGGTCCGGGATCTGGGACCGGGTCTGCGTGGGGTCCTTCTCTGAGGGCCGGGTGGCCCGCGCCCAGAAGATCGCCGGCCCGCGACTGGCGACCTCGTACGGCGTGCGCGGGGTGGTCGGGCTGCGGCTGCGCTCGTATGCCATCCCGGCGGCGCTGCGCGTCGGCGCGGTGGCGGCCCAGGTGCCGGAGACCCAGGCGGGCATCCGCGTGGTCGACCGGCGCTTCGTCCGGACCGCGCATGAGCGGGGCCTGCAGGTCCACGTGTGGACCGTGAACGAACCGGAACGTATGGAGGCTCTCCTCGACCTGGGTGTCGATGGCATCATGACCGACCACATCGACTTGTTGCGCGCGGTGCTGGACCGGCGCGGCGCCTGGGCCTGACCCGCTCCCGGCCGCCGCGGCGGGCGCGGCGGCCGTTGCGGTACGGGACCACCTAGGGGGACGACGAGTGAGCGTGGACAAAAGCAGCCGGGCCGGGGAAGCGGAACCGGGAGCGGAGGACGGCAGATCCACCGCGGCCGAGAAGGCCCCGGCGCCTTCGGCCGCCGAGCGCAAGCGCGAGCAGCGCGGCTGGTACTTCTACGACTTCGCCGTGTCGGTGTACTCGGCGAGCGTGCTGACGGTGTTCCTCGGGCCGTACCTCACCTCGGTGGCCAAGGCCGCCGCGGACGCCGAGGGCTTCGTGCACCCGCTGGGGATACCCGTGCGGGCCGGGTCCTTCTTCGCCTACTCGGTCTCGGCCTCGGTGATCCTGGCCGTCCTGCTGATGCCGATCGCGGGCGCGATCGCGGACCGGACGGGCCGCAAGAAGCCGCTGCTGGCGGTGGCCGCGTACACCGGGGCCGCGGCGACGACCGCGATGTTCCTCCTGGGCGGCGAGCGCTACCTGCTGGGCGGGTTCCTGCTGGTCGTGGCGAACGCCTCGCTGTCGGTGTCGATGGTGCTCTACAACGCCTACCTGCCACAGATCTCCACCCCGGACGAGCGGGACACCGTGTCCTCGCGCGGCTGGGCCTTCGGCTACACCGCCGGCTCTCTGATGCTGATCGCGAACCTGGCCCTCTACCTGGGACACGACTCCTTCGGCGTCTCCGAGGGGACCGCGGTGCGGATCTGCCTCGCGGCGTCGGGCCTGTGGTGGGGCGCCTTCGCGCTGATCCCGCTGCGCCGGCTGCGGGACCGGGCCGTGGTCCGGGAGCCGGGGGCGGGCGTGGCCGTCAGCGGCTGGAGGCAGCTGGTCGCCACCTTCAAGGACATGCGGCGCTATCCGCTGACCCTGTCGTTCCTGCTGGCGTACCTGATCTACAACGACGGCGTGCAGACGGTGATCTCCCAGGCCTCCATCTACGGCTCGGAAGAGCTGGAGCTGGACCAGGGCACCCTCATCGGGGCGGTGCTGCTGGTGCAGGTCCTGGCGGTCGGCGGGGCGCTGGGCATGGGGCGGCTGGCCCGGATCTACGGCGCCAAGCGGACGATCCTGGGCTCGCTGGCCGCGTGGGCGGTGACACTGGGGGTCGGCTACTTCCTGCCCGCCCGGACGCCGGTGTGGTTCTTCGTCCTCGCCGCCATGATCGGCCTGGTGCTGGGCGGCAGCCAGGCGCTGTCGCGCTCGCTCTTCTCGCACCTGGTGCCCGCGGGCAAGGAGGCCGAGTACTTCTCGGCGTACGAGATGAGCGACCGCGGTCTGAGCTGGGTGGGGCCGCTCGTCTTCGGCCTGACCTACCAGGTGACGGGCAGCTATCGGGACGCGATCATCTCGCTGGTGGCCTTCTTCGCACTGGGGTTCCTGCTGCTCGCCCGAGTGCCGGTGCGGCGCGCGGTGGAGGCGGCGGGCAATCCTGTACCGGAGCGGATCTGAGCCGGGTGCGCACCCGCTCCCGGTCCGGATCCACGAACGAATTCCGAACGGATTTAGACGTTGCGGCAAAGGGCCGGTAGTGTACGCCTTTGGCCTGCCAGGCGGACCGTTACTGCGCGCCAAAGAAGTCTAGACGTTGGGTGACATCTGCTGCCAGATGTGACAAAACGGGCACTGGTGGGTACAACAAGGGGCGGTACGACGGGCGACGCATCACCCGGAGCGGGAATCTATACCGCCGACCGGACGTTGACCGGATGACGACGACAGCGACACCTGTCCTGTGGGCGACAAAGCCCGGGAGGCACGATTCATGAGTGAGCGAGCTCTCCGCGGTACGCGCCTCGTGGTTACCAGCTACGAGACGGACCGCGGCATCGATCTGGCCCCGCGCCAGGCGGTGGAGTACGCATGCCAGAACGGACATCGTTTTGAGATGCCGTTCTCGGTTGAGGCAGAGATTCCGCCGGAGTGGGAGTGCAAGGCGTGCGGCGCCATGGCACTCCTGGTTGACGGGGACGGGCCCGAAGAGAAGAAGGGCAAGCCTGCGCGAACGCACTGGGACATGCTCATGGAGCGACGCACTCGCGAGGAGCTGGAGGAAGTGCTGGCCGAAAGGCTGGCGGTCCTGCGCTCCGGCGCCATGAACATTGCCGTGCATCCGCGGGACAGCCGCAAGTCCGCCTGACAGCCGGACGAACGCACAAGCCGAGGGGCCCCGCCACACATCGTGTGGCGGGGCCCCTCGGCGTGCTCCCTGCCCCCCTACGGCGCCAGGGGCGGGCGGTATGTGCTGTCCGGGCCGGGCTGCGGGCCCGGCCGGTCGTCCCGGATGACCTCACCCTGGACGACCTTGCCGTCGGGGTAGTGGATACGGGCCTGCTGGAAGGCGCCGCCGAAGCTGCCTGCGGAGGCCGAGGCCATCTTCCGCTCCAGGGAACGCGAGGCCCTGCGGCCGACCAGGGCCCGGACGGGCGGCAGCAGCAGGAGCAGGCCCGCCACGTCGGAGAGCAGGCCCGGCAGCATCAGGAGGAGCCCGGCCAGCATGGTCAGGCCGTTGCCCTGGCCCGGCTGCTGCGGGGTGGGCTGCACGCCCTGCTGCGCCTGCTGGAAGGTGTCCGTCAGGTTCTTGAAGGCCCGGCGCCCGGCGCGCTTGATGACCACCGCGCCCAGCACCAGTCCGCCGACGATCAGCGCGGCCACGGCCAGACCGCCGGCCGCTTCGGCGACCACGCCGAGCAGCCAGATCTCCAGGATCAGCCAGGCGGCGAGGGCCAGGGGGAGGAAGGTTCGGGCGGGCGAGCGCCGACGGGGAGCCGTCGGGGTGCCCGTTCGCAGGGATCCAGTGCCGGTCGTCATAGCACCCAGTGTGCCTGGGGCCGGATAAAAGTGTCCTCAGCCGGAGGGACGGGACACCCCCTAGGGTCTGTATCGGGTTGCCCCGTGCAGCAAGGAGCGGCGTTCGGTGCGTGCCCTCGGCGTGCGGGACGAATGTCCTCGTAGCGGAGCTACTAGGGCATGGCTCGTGCGCCGAGAGTGCGTGCCGGGCGTCGCGACGCCGCGGGGCAACTCGATACAGACCGTAGGGGGCCCGGCGCACCGGACGACCCGGGCCCGGCCTCGATCCGCCGGCCCCCCCAAGGGGCGGCCGGGCCCGACCGGGCGCGGATCAGGCCGTGCCGCCGCGCTTGCCGGGGTCCTTGCCGAGGAGCTTGGCCGCCTGGGTCTTGAGGCCCCACTGGGTGACCCGCCACAGGGCCTCCACGACGATGTCCTTGCTCATCTTGCTGTCGCCGAACTCACGCTCGACGAACGTGATGGGGACCTCCACCACGCGGAAACCCTTCTGCACGGCCCTGCGGGCCAGGTCCACCTGGAAGCAGTAGCCCGCGGAGGCCACCTCCTCCAGGCCCAGGCCCTCCAGGGTCTCGCGCCGGAAGGCGCGGTAGCCGCCGGTCACGTCCCTGATCGGGACGTCCAGCATCAGCCGGGAGTACGTGGAACCGCCGCGCGAGAGGAACTCCCGCGTCTTGGGCCAGTTGACGACACGGCCGCCCGGCACCCAGCGGGAGCCCAGGACCAGGTCCGCGCCGGCCAGCGCGGTCAGCAGGCGGGGCAGCTCCTCGGGCTGGTGCGAGCCGTCGGCGTCCATCTCGACGATGACGCCGTAGCCCTCCTCCAGGCCCCACACGAAGCCCGCGAGGTAGGCGGCGCCCAGGCCCTCCTTGCCCTTGCGGTGCAGGACGTGCACGTGGTCGTCACCGGCCGCGAGCTCGTCGGCGAGCTTGCCGGTGCCGTCGGGGCTGTTGTCGTCGGCGACCAGGATGTGGGCCTCGGGCACCGCCGCCCGGACACGGCCGACGATCAGCCCGATGTTCTCCGCCTCGTTGTAGGTCGGAATGATCACCAAGGCTGTACCGAGCGGCCCGTAGGCCCGCTGTCCGCCGTCGCTCACTGAGTCCCCTTTTGTGCTCGTGGCACGTCCTGTACGTCTGGTCGCAGAGGATGACTTTAGAACATCGGGCGCGGCCCGCCCCGGCGGTGCGGTGGCGGTGGGCCTCCCCGGCGGGCCCGGTCGGGTGATCGGGGCCCGCGGTCCTTCGGGCCGATCAGACTCCCGCTGGCTGCGGGCCGCCGTGACCGTTGTCTACTGGACCGCCGGACCCCGACCTGGGGCCACCCGCCGCCCGGCGAACCTTCCCTCGCCCCCGAGGCGCGGGCGCGCTGAGCAGACGGATCCGTCCGGCACGACGTCCTGTGGTGGACCCGGCCGAACCTATCCGGGTCTGAGTGCCCGCACCGAACCGAGGCCGACCGGATCACCCCTGTGGGCGTACGAATACCTCCCGCCCGCCGACGACCGTGGCGAGGCACACCGGCAGTTCGGATCCGGGGGTCAGATCGGGCAGTCCCGGGGTGCCCGAGCGGGGGTCGGTGGACCAGCGCGCCACCCGGTCGTCCGGTGCCTGGACGACCAGTTCGCCGGTCTGCCAGACCGCGTAGTCGGCCGGGGCGCCCGGGACGAGGATCCCCGCGTCGTCGCGGCCCAGCGCCCGCCAGCCGCCCCGGGTGTGGGCGGTGAAGGCGGCCCGCACCGACACCCGGTGCTCCGCGGTCCGGTGGAAGGCGGCCGCACGGACGGTGCCCCACGGGTCGAGCGGGGTCACCGGCGCGTCCGAACCGAAGGCCAGCGGCACCCCCGCCTTCAGCATGGCCGCGTACGGATTGAGCGTGCGGGCGCGGTCGGCCCCGAGCCGGTCGGCGTACATCCCGTCCTCGCCGCCCCAGGCCGCGTCGAACGCGGGCTGCACGGAGGCGGTGAGCCCCAGCTCCGCGAAGGCGGCGATGGTGGCCGGGGTCATCATCTCGGCGTGCTCGACCCGGTGCCGGGCCGCTCGGACCCGGGCCAGGCCGACCTTCTCGGCGGCCGCCCGGACACCCTCGACCACCGCGGTGATCGCCGCGTCGCCGATGGCGTGGAAGCCCGCCTGGAGCCCCTCCTCGGTGCAGGCCGCCACGTGCTCGGCGACGGCGGCCGCGTCCAGGTACTCCGTACCGGTGTGCGAGGCGTCGGCGTACGGGGCGTGCAGGCAGGCGGTGTGCGAACCGAGGGCGCCGTCCACGAACAGGTCGCCCGCGGCCCCGACGGCCCCCAGCTCCCTGGCCAGGTCCAGGTCCCGGTCGGCCCAGTAGCCGAACACGCGCGGCCCGGGGCGCTCGGCCGCCAGGGCGAGCAGGCTCGTGAAGTCCTCGGCGGAGGAGATGTCGGGCCCGCCGCACTCGTGCAGGGCACCGATACCCAGGGAGGCCGCCCGGTCCAGCGCGGCCCGCTGCGCCTCGGCGCGCTGGGCGGGGGTGACCGCGGCGAGCGCGGCACGCCGTACGGCGTGGTGGTCGCCGGCGGTCAGCGGCCGGTCCCCGTCGGGGCGCACCCCGGGGACCAGGTCGAGCAGGGCGGTGGTGACCACGGCCGAGTGGACGTCGATGCGGCTGAGATAGAGGGGACGGCCGCCGGCGGCCTCGTCGAGCTCGGCGCGGCGCGGGGCGCGGCGCTCGGGCCAGCGGGCGGCGTCCCAGCCGTGCCCGAGCAGCACCCGGTCGCCGGGCCGCCTCGCGGCGTACGCCCGTACCAGGTCCAGCGCGGCGGCCAGCGAGCCCGCTCCGGTGAGGTCCAGCCCGGTCAGGGCCAGACCCGCGGAGGTCGTGTGGACGTGGGCGTCGGTGAAAGCGGGCGTGACGAGCGCGCCGCCGAGATCGACGACCTCGTCGACACCCTGCGCGAAGGCGTCGGCCGCGCCTTCGGAGCCGACCCAGGCGATGTGGCCGCGTTCGACGACCATCGCCGTGGCGAAGGGGTCGGCGGGGCTGTGTACCTCGCCCCCGCGCAGGAGGACGGTTCTGGTCGGTGCTCCGGCGGCTTCGGCGGAGTGGGCGGTGCGGTCAGTCATGCCGACCAGTGTCCCGCGTCGCCCCACCCCTCCCGACCGCCGGGTACCCCCGGGGACACCACCGCGGGGTTACACGCGGGGCGGGCGCGCCTCGTAGGGGGTGGAGAGGACCACGGTCGTCCGGGTCGCGACGTGGGCGAGGGCGCGCAGCCGGCCCAGGAGGTCCTCCAGCTCCAGGGGCGTGGCGACGCGCACCTTGAGGATGTAGTTCTCGTCGCCCGCGACGCTGTGGCACGCCTCGATCTCGGGTACGCCGGCCAGCCGGTCGGCGATGTCGTCCGGGGCGCTCGGGTCGAAGGGCTTGACCGAGATGAATGCGGTCAGCGGCAGGCCGACGGCCTCCGGGTCGACCACGGCCGCGTAGCCGCGGATCACCCCGCGCTGTTCCAGACGGCGTACCCGCTGATGGACCGCCGACGTCGACAGTCCCGTGGCCTTGCCCAGATCCGTGTAGCTCATCCGCCCGTCCCGCACGAGCAGATCAACGATCTGGCGGTCCAGCTCCTCCATTGCGCTCATAGCCGCTCAACTTACGGCCAAAGGCACTCCAGGCCCAGTGCTGTCCGCCCACTGGAGGCATCTGCGCCAGGCATGTGACCAAGGCCACAGGGGTATGCAGGGGGAGGCCGGTCTCTTGTGGTTACTCGTGACGCTCGACGGGAAATGGTTGCTGTGGCCGAGGCCGAAGTACCAGCCCGCCCGGCCCACCCAAGGGGGAGTACATCCATGCCGAACAGCAAGCGCGCCGGTCGCACCGAACCGGAGCCTCTCGAACAGCTCGACTCCGGGGACGACGCCTACCCCGGGGACGGCGAATACCTCGACGACAGCGGGGGGTTCGAGATCCACCACGCGATCTGCCCCGACTGCGGCCAGTCGATCGCCCTCGTCGCCGACGAGGAGTACCTGCCGCAGCACGCGCTCTGCCTGACCCCGTGGAACCCCTTCGGGCTCACCGTGTGCGCCGGTACCGGCCGGCCCGCCGCCGACGCCCTCCCCTCCGTCGGCACGCTCCAGCCGTCCGAGGCGCAGGAACTCGACCCCATCGCCCTGTCGGCCCTGCCCCAGGGCCTGGACTGGCGTACGCAGCCGTTCTCGCACGTCGGCGGGCCTGGCTCGCGCCCGATCGGTGTCGTGCGCCCGGTCCTGCCGCAGCCGCAGGCGCAGACGCGCCAGCAACACGCGCAGGCGGCCTGAGCACCGGGAGCGCCTCAGCGCTCCGCCGGTCCCGCGCCGCCCGTCCGCTTCCCGCGGCCCTGCTCCGCTACCAGTACGTTCCCTGCACCATGGCGGCCAGGCTGGCGTGGTGCAGGATCAGGCCGTCCGAATCCCCCGGGACCTCGACCTCGCCGAAGTGGACCTGCCGGTAGGCGATGCGCAGCATCACGATCGCGTGCCGCAGAGCGGCGTAGAGGGTGTGGAACTCCATGTCCCGCGGGGTATGGCCGGTCAGTTCGGCGTAGCGGCGCTCCAGGTCGTCGCGGCGCAGGAAGTCCGGCAGGCCGGGCTGGCCGAAACTCACGGTGAGGTCCTGGAAGAACCGGTGGAGGTAGACGCTCCAGCCGAGGTCCACCTCGCGCGGGGCGTACGCCGCCATCTCCCAGTCCAGGACCGCCACCGGTGTGAAGCCGTCGTAGACGACGTTGCCGATGCGGGCGTCGCCCCAGTTCAGGACGGCGGGGCCCTCGTCGGCGGGCCACAGCTCCTCCAGGCGGGCGAAGGCCCGCTCGATCAGCGGGGACGGCGCGAGTCGGTCCACCACCCAGGCGTAGTAGGCGCGTTGGGCGTCCACGTGCCGGCGCAGCGGGCCGCCCTCACCCTCGGGCAGAAGGAACTCGGCCTCCTTGGCGGGGAACTGGTCGTGCAGCCGGGCCAGCAGCGAGATGCTCGCCTCCTGCAGCGCACGGCGTTGGGCGTCCGTCGCCGCGTGCAGCCAGTTGCCCTCGTAGGTGTAGGGCATGACGTCGGGCGGGACCCGGCCCTCTGCGCGGGCCATCACGAAGAACGGCGCCCCCAGCGGCCCGGGGTCCTCCTCCAGCCACTGCACGCGCGGGACGGGCAGGTCGGTGTGCTCGGCGACGAGGCTCATCACGCGGTGCTGGCGCGGCATGTCGTACGTCGGGAAGACGGTGTAGGCCGCCGGGTCGGCGGCGAGCCGCAGCGCGCAGGCACGCAGCGGGGTGTCCGGGTGCTCTATGTCGAAAAGCAGGGTCTCGCTGGACATCCCGTTCGAGCCGGGGACGGCGACGTTGGTGACCTTCGCCCCGGGGAGCCGGGTGTCGAGCCATGCGGCAAGGCGGCGGACGAGCTCCTCGGGCTCTCGGGTGGAGGTGCGCGGACGTGGTGCGGCTGCCATGGATACCCCTTCGCTCGGACCTGGACCTGCGGGGACTGACCGGCGGGGACTGACCGACGGGGCTTTACGGGGCGACGGAGGAGTGGTCGGCGAAGCCGCTCGGGTCGTGGCGGCCGAAGCTGCCGTGTTCGAAGATGCCGTGCCCGGTCTGCCCGTCGAGCGTGAAGCGGGCCGAGTGGTCGGTGACCCCGAAGGCGGCCATGGGGTGGGCGGCGGGGTGGGAGAGGTCGTAGACGCGCCGGTCGCTCCAGCCGCGGCCCTGCCAGGTGCCGTGCTGCCAGTCGCCGGCGGGCGGGTAGCCGGCGCCGACGGCGAGCGGGGAGGAGTTCAGTATCTCCACGCCCAGTTCGAGGGGTTTGCGGGACGGGTCGGTGAGGTGGACGACGGCGCTCTGGGGGTGCCGACTGCCGGGGCGGTAGCGGATCTCGGTGTGCGGCCAGCCGAGTTGGACGTCCGCGCGTCCGCTGTCCTCGGGGAAGACCTGCACGGCCTCGTTCAGGGTGCGGTGGCCGTCGGCGTCCTCCTGTGCGATGACCATGACGAAGCGGTCCGCGAACCGGACCGGTATCCAGAGCCAGTGGAAGCCGTCGGGGCGGTACTCCTCGGCCGCCCGGCCGCCTTCCTCACCGGGGATCGGCCGTACGCCCCAACTCCGGTCCCGCGTACCGGTCCACTCCCCCGCCGTCAGGGTGGAGTCCTCACCCTTGGCGCGGATCGTGCCGGTGACGTTGCCGGCCTGGACGAAGCGGCGCCCTTCCAGCATGAGGCGGTCGCCGCGCCGCTGGATGTGGTGGGGCTCCCACACTGCGGGGAACTCCGCGGTCCAGGTGATGTCGTACGAGAGCCCGTGCGGGTCGTCGGAGTCGGGGGCGCAGCGCAGCGTGAGCTGCTTGAGCGGCACGTCGACGACGATCGAGAGGGGTCCGACCGAGAGGTTCATCCGGTCGTCGGTGAGGGCGTCGGAGGCACGGACCGCGAGGAGCTCGTCTCCGATGCGGAGGGTGGCGTAGGCGTCGATGACGCCGGCGTTGGGGTAGACGCCGAGGCCGAGGACCAGGAGCGCGCGCCCGGCGTGGTCGAAGACGTGGAAGATGCACCGGTCGTAGGCGTTCCGGTCGCCGCTGACGAGGTGCTTCATCGACAAGGGAGCCTGGTGGATGGGGTATTCGTCAAGTGCGACGGGCCGGTCTACGGGCACGGCGGACCTCCGGGGCGGCTGACATGGGCGGCAGGCACGGGGGTTGGCATGGGGCGGCGCGGGCGGATATGACGGTACGTCAGAATCACCTACGGGGGCCAGCCTTCCGGCACGGCCTGACAGGAGGGCACGCAGCGGCGGGGCTTCGGGGTGGGGCTTCGGAGAGCGGGAGACGCGGGGGGGGGCGGGCACGGGAGGCGCGGGGCGGCTCCGGACGGCGGGAGGCACTCGGGCGGGCCCGGAAGGGCGCGGCGGGAGCTTCGCGAGGCGGCGTCCGCGTCGGGCAGGATCAGAGATGTCCCGGGGGCTTCCCGTGGAGGTGCCGCGGAGGTGACGGCGCCGGGGGTGGGGGGGGGGGGGGCCCCCCCCCCCCCCCCCCCCCCCCCCCCCCCCCCCCGGCGCCCCCCGGCCCCCCCCCCCCCCCCAACCCCCCCCCCCCCCCACCGCCCCCGCCCCGCCCAGCGCGGCCGCCGGGGCCCGCCGC
>NZ_JBHXAG010000009.1:44973-272306 GCF_042726555.1 Streptomyces sp. NPDC060232
GGGGCGGCGGGCGCGGGGGGGGGGGGGGGGGGGCGGCGCCGGGGGGGGGGCGGGGGGGCCGGGGGGGGGGGGGGGGGGGGGCGGGGGGGGGGGGGGGGGGGGGGGGGGGGGGGGGGGGGGGGGGGCCCGCCCCCCCCCCCACCCCCGCACCCCCGCACCGCCCGCGGGGACCCCTCGAACGGATACGCGTAGGCCCCGGGCGATTACCCGTGGCTTCGGTACCGCGTTGGCCGTGCATGAGCACGCTTCAGTCTTCAACGGGCCGAAGGCGCCTTCCGATGCCCCCGCATTTCGAAGAATCGGTTCGGCGACCGCTTCACCGTGAACCGGTGCGCGAGCAGCAGGCGCCCGATCCGCCGATCTACCGGGACCTGCTGGCCCGGTGGGCGGACGCCGGGCGGACGCTGCCCGGGCGGCGTGACCCGGAGTGGTCCCGGCTCACGTCCTCCCCGGTCTGGCCCTCCACGAGCAGCGGGCTGTACTGACCCGTCCGACGGCGGACCACGCGCCTCAGCGCGTCTCGGGCCCGGCCAGGTGGCGGGCGATGACCATGCGCTGGATCTGGTTGGTGCCCTCGACGATCTGGAGCACCTTCGCCTCGCGCATCAGGCGCTCGACGGGGAAGTCCGCGGTGTAGCCGTAGCCGCCGAGGATCTGCACCGCGTCCGTGGTGACGGCCATCGCCGCGTCCGTGCAGAACAGCTTGGCCATGGCCGCCTGCCGGGAGAACGGCTTGCCGGCGTCCCGCAGCCGCGCCGCCGCGAGGTACAGCGCCCTGCCCGCCTCGATCTTGGTGGCCATGTCGGCCAGCATGAACCGCAGCCCCTGGAAGTCCGCGATCGGGTGTCCGAACTGCTTGCGGTCCAGGGCGTACGTGAGCGCCTCGTCCAGTGCCGCCTGGGCGACGCCGATGGCGCAGGCGGCGATGCCCAGCCGTCCCGCGTCGAGCGCGGCCAGGGCGATGGAGAAGCCCTGCCCCTCCTCGCCGATGCGGCGGGAGTCGGGTACCCGTACGCCGTCGAAGTGCAGCTGGGCGGTGGGCGAGCCCTTCATGCCCATCTTCTTCTCGGGCACGGCGGCGGTGAGGCCGGCCGCGTCCCCGGGCACCAGGAAGGCGGTGATGCCCTTGGGGCCCTCGACGCCGGTACGGGCGAGGACGGTGTAGAAGTCGGCGACCCCGCCGTGGGTGATCCAGGCCTTGGTGCCGGTGATGACCCAGTCGTCGCCGTCGCGGACCGCCTTGGTGGTGAGCGAGGCGGCGTCGGAGCCGGCAGCCGGCTCGGAGAGGCAGTAGGCGCCCAGCAGGCCGCCGCCGAGCATCGCGGGCAGGTGCGCGGCCTGCTGTTCCTTGGTGCCGTAGCCGGCGAGGCCGTGGCAGGCCAGGGAGTGCACGCTGACGCCGAGGCCGACGGTCAGGCGGGCCGCGGCCAGCTCTTCCAGGACCTGGAGGTAGACCTCGTACGGCTGCTCGCCGCCGCCGTGCTCCCCAGGGTACGGAAGGCCGAGCAGCCCGGCCTCGGAGAGCAGCGTGAAGACCTCGCGGGGGAACCGTCCGGCGTCCTCCTCCTCGGCGGCGCGGGGGCGGATCTCGCGCTGGGCGATCTCGCGTACGAGGGCGAGGAGGTCGCGGGACTCCTCGGTGGGCAGCTGTCGGTCCACCGGCTGCGGGGCGCGGTCTGTCATGGCGGCGCTCTCCTCCATCTCGGGCACGGCGGCGGCGCGCGAGGTGTGGTGCGCGCAGCCGGGTCTCGGGCTCTGTGCAGCCGTTGCTGCCCTCCCGGGTCACGGAAGAGGCTGTTCAGCGGCTGCGGCGGCTTGAGTATGCCCGATCAGGGGCTTCCCGTCACCGGGGCAAGATCACCAGCCGGTTCGAACGGCTCTTCGACAGGGGGAGGTGCCGGACACTCCGGGGCGAACTCCTCGATCACCACCAATGTCGCGCGCAGCTGGCGTACCAGCAGGGTTCCGAGCCGGGCGCGTCCGGGCCGGTCCGGGGCGCTCGGCCCGCCGATCCATTCCAGGGTGGTCCCTTCGACCGCGGAGAGCCAGCCCACGAGGGCGAGGCGGGCGATCGGGGGGAGGTCGCGGTGTCCGTACGCGCCTTCGGCGATGGCGGCGACCAGCCTCGCGTACGGCGTCGCGGATGGAGAGCACCTCGGCGTCGGAGCCCACGCCTCCGGTGACGACGGTGCGGTAGGCGGCGCGGTGGTGCTCGGCGTAGCGGAAGTAGCCGTCGACGGTGCTGCGGACGCGCTCGACTCCGGGGAGGCCGGTGTCCTCGCCGGCGCGGGCGACGAGCCCGGCGACGGAGTCCTCGACGATGGCGAGGCAGGAGCCGCGCTTGCTTTGAAGTAGTAGCAGATCAGCCCTTCGGCGACACCGGCGTGCTGGGCGATGTCGTTCATGGAGAGCGCGTCGTGCGAGGTGTCGGCGAAGAACTTGCGGCCGACGACGATGAGTTCGGCCCTGCGCACCTGTGAACGGCCGGCGGCTGCACGCCGTTGACTGTCGTTCACATCCGGCCCCAGCCTCGAACTGTCACAGGACGGCCGGAGTATGGCAGACCTGCGTGCTGCGGCCGGGGCGCCCGTGGGCGACTACCGGGCGGGCGTCAGAGCCAGCCCACCTGGGTGACGAACATGGCGACGACGACCACGAGGGTCCAGCCGAGGACGTGCTCCAGCCAGGCGGAGTCCTCCTTGGGGCCCCCGGTGCGAGCGAGGCTCCCGGCGGGTGCGGATGCGGTCGGGGCGGCGGTTTCGGCAGTCATGGTGTCCAATGTGCCAGCGTTCGCGGCATTCGCGGTAGAGACGTGGGTCACTGGTGGCGCACGTCACGCGGCCGGGCCCCGGCCGCTCCGGCAGGTGCGCGGTGCGGTCGGGGCCCGGCGGCGGGTTGGGTCCGGCGCCGCCTTCGGTGTCAGGCCCGGGTGTCGCGGTTGCGGCCTGCCATGGCCGCCATCGCGAGGCCGAGGCAGAGTGCGACGCCGCCGGTGATCACGTTGCTGACCACGGAGCGCGTCACGTCCATCTCGCCGGCGATGGCCCAGGGGGCGATGATCGTCCAGGCGCCCAGGACGACTGCCGTCCACGCCATGGCATGGGTGCGCTCGTAGGCGGAGCCCAGGCCGCCCATGCACAGGCAGAACGCCAGGCCGACGATCAGGTTGTTGATCGCCAGCGGGGTCAGGACGCTGAATCCTGCGATCCACGGCGAGGCGGCCAGGTACAGGCCGGTTATCAGGGCCAGCGCCTCGACGGCCTGCGCGCGGGGAGTGCTGGTCACCCGCTCGAACCGAGTGCGCATCTCGGCGAGGTCGGGGTGGTGCTCGATGCTGGGATGGGTGGTCATGGCGGGCCGCCTCCTATGAGAAGCCTTTATGTGCCATTTACCCCATTATGGTCCGCTTATCCGGCCCACCTGGTCAACGGGCAATTTCGTCGCTTCCTCACAGCACGCCCACGGTCCGCAGGGCGAGGATCTGGCCGGGGGCCGGGAGTGCGGGGGCGTAGAGGTAGCAGACCCCGCCGCTGCCGGAGGCGATCTTCCCGGCGGCGGCCGTGCGCTTGGTGCGCAGCCAGACGTTCTCCCACTCGGCGCGCCGGTAGACGCGGCGGACGGACGGATTGTCCTGCGCGTGGGGGTCGTTGACGACCACGTCTCCGGTGGCGGTGAAGCCGACGACGGCCATGAGGTGGCCGGCCGTGCCGTAGCCCGCGCCGGTGAGCTCGTCCGCGCGGAAGGACGTGGAGGTGATGACGGGGATGCCGGCCCGCACCACCGTCTCCAGGTCGGTCATCGAGGCGAGGCGGGTGACGACCGCGGCGAGGCCGCTGTAGGTGGCGGCGTAGGCGGCGTTGAAGGACCAGTTGCCGCAGCCCCTGTAGGCGGCGTCGTAGGTGGAGCGGGCGGCGTGGCAGACCTGCGGGTCGGAATAGGTCGGGTTCACCCAGGCCAGGGCGGCGGGGTCGGCCTTGTGGCCGAAGTACTCGATGACCATCTGGGAGGAGGTGGGGCTGCACCAGGCCTCGCCGCCGTTGTCGTATTCGGGGTAGCGCCCGATGTGGGTCTGCTGCGAGTAGCGCGGGACCTTCAGCTCGTGGGCGGTGCCGGAGGGGCGGGAGGCGGGGACGGTGAACCGGTCGGGGACGGCGGAGGCCATCGCGCCCGCGAGCCGCACGGTGGGGCCGCCGGCTGCGCCCGGCCGGCGGTGGAGGGTCAGGCGCAGCTGCCATCCGGTGATCCGCAGGCCGTCGGCGGCGGCGGGCGCGTCGAGGGCCAGGGTGTCGGTCCAGACGGTGGAGCGGCCGTCGGTCTGGCCGTCCACCGAGGTGCGGCGGATGTCGGCGTCGCCGGAGGCCCACCGGCCCATCACGTACCAAGGGGTCGCGGCGCCGTCGGTGTAGGTGGCGCGCAGCTCGGTCTGGATCCAGGTGCCGGCCGGGGTATGGGCGTTCCAGGAGGCGACGGCCTCGGTGGCGGGCACCGTGGAGCGGTGCACCGGGGAGGTCCAGGTGGCGTACTCCCAGGTGCCCTTGCGGCCGGTGTGCGGGTCGGCGTACTCGGTGCGGCCGACGGCCGTACCGATCTGCAGGCCGGGGCGGGCGCCTGCGACGGCGGTGGTGCCCTGGTGGGTGCCGGCCCGCCAGTGGCCGTACGAGTACCAGAAGCGGTTGTCGACGGTAGGGCCCTGCGCGCGAGGGGCGGCTGCTGCCGGGGCGCCACCGCCGGGGACGGAGGCGGCGGTGGCCGCGGTGGCGACCGCGAGTGCGGCGACGAGTACGGCCCTGCGTGGCGTGGGTGCGGTCATCGCGTGGTCCCCCGGTGGGTCGGCGCTTCGGTGGTGTCACCCTTGCAGGTTCCCGGCGGCCGAAGGCCGAAGCCACGGGTCGTGTCGGACTTGTCTACGCTGGTCGGGTGGAGCCGCACCAGTCACTCGAATCCCTCGCACGGGAGCTCGCCGCCCTGCCGTGCTCCCTCGGCCCGGTGCGCCTGATCGGGATCGACGGGCACGCCGGTTCCGGGAAGAGCACCTTCGCGGGGCGGCTCGCCGATGCGCTGGGCGGGGCGCCCGTGCTGCACCTGGACGATGTCGCCAGCCACGAGGAGCTGTTCGGCTGGGAGGAGCGGCTGCGCACCCAGGTGCTGGAGCCCCTGGCCTGCGGGCGGCCCGCGCACTGGACCCCGTACGACTGGGTGGAGTGCCGCTTCGGGCCGGAGCGGGTGCTGGAGCCGGCGCCGGTGCTCCTGGTGGAGGGGGTCGGCGCGGGGCGGCGGGCGCTGCGGCCGCACCTGGCCCGGCTGCTGTGGATGGAGACCCCCCGCGCCCAGTCCTGGACGCGGGGCCGCGACCGGGACGGGCGTGAACTGTCCGACTTCTGGGACGGGTGGGAGCGCGCGGAGCGCGCGCACTTCTCCTGTGATCCTTCGCGCCCCTTCGCCGGCACCCTGGTACGCCAGAGCAGTACGGGATACGAGTGGTCTCCCGGGGCCGGAGCGACGGCTGGAACCTCCACTTTCCTCACCGACGGTGACCAACTCCCCCGGGCCTGAAACGGCCCCGGAATTCCGCCCCGCCGGGCCTGCGCCGACCCGCTTGACCTGGGCCCCGCAGCGGCCTTACGTTCTCGATGCGGCGCCTTTACCGGCCGCCGCACACACGATGCCCCCGGTTGTTCCCCCGTGACCGGGGGCATCGTTCTGCCCGCGACACCCTCCGCAGGGGTGCCGCGCGGGCCACGCGGACCCCGAACGTTCACCCTGTGTGACCACAGGGGCCCGGGGTACCCGCTCGAACCGGACCCGCCGCGCCCTACGTAAGGCGCGAAAGCGCAGGTACGATGCAGCCCTGATTTCAGCGACGCCAGGCGGGGGGCACCGGACAACTCGCGCGCTCGAAGCGGGGGTTGCCGCGCACCACGGGGCAGGCTTGTGGGGGACGTGATGGATTTCGGCACGCCGGGCAGCATGCACGCCCCGGCCGAACTCGCCTGGCTGCGAGGGGTCGACGCCTGCACCGTGGGCGCGTACCCGCAGGCCGAGGAGGAGTTCCGGACGGCTGTGCGGCTCGACCCCTCGATGGCCGACGCGTGGCTGGGCCTGCACGCGCTCCGGGTCGACACGGGCAACGCCCTCTTACGCATGTACGCGCACCGGGACCGCTTCGGCGAGCAGCGCGGCCGGCACCGCAGGACGCTGAACTCCTGGTACTGGCTGGGCTGGTGGGTGCAGCCGGTGCTGGAGAACCGGCGGGACCTGCTGCTCGCCCACGCCTCGCACTGGCTGGACGGCCGGCACGTGCCTGAGCTGGACCAGGCGCTCGCCGCGCTGCCGCCGGTGGACACCGATCCGCAGGTGCGGTTCCTGCACGCCTGCCGGGCCTATCTGGTCAAGGACTGGGAGCAGTTGGTCCGGCACACCGAGCCGCTGGTGAACGACCCGCTGCTGGGGATCGAGGCGGGGCTGTTCGGCGGGATGGCGCGGGTCCGGCTGGAGATGTACGGGCAGGCGGAGCCGATGCTGTCGGCAGCGCTGATGCGCTGCCGCAGCGAGCAGCCGCAGCGCAAGGAGCTGCGCTACTGGCTGGCCCGGGCGCACGAGGGCACGGGGCGCAGCGCGGCGGCGCTGCCGCTGTACCGGGCGGTGCACCGGGTGGACCCCTCGTTCATGGACACCGCGGCCCGGCTGACGGCCATCGAGGACGGCGACGACACCGACGGCATGGCCGATCTTGCGGGCCTGGCCGGGTACTCCGGGTACGGCGGCTACGCGGGCTACGGCCCGTCGCCGGTCGGCGGGGACTTCGCGGCGGTCGCCCTGGGCGGCGGCGGTCCCGTGCAGGACATCGCCCCGGACGGCCAGGCGGGCGCCGACCCGCTGGGTCCGCCCCCTCCCCCGCCGGGCCGGGTGGAGGGCGTACGGCGCAAGGTGCCCGTCCCGCCGCAGGGCTCGGCGGAGGGGCTGCCGGCCGGGCCGTCCGACCCGGCGGCGCTGGCCGAGGCGCTGGCGGAGCTGGAGCGGATGGTGGGCCTGGAGCCCGTCAAGCGGCAGGTGAAGGCCCTCTCGGCGCAGCTGCACATGGCGCGGCTGCGGGCGGGTCAGGGGCTGCCGGTGCAGCCGCCCAAACGGCACTTCGTGTTCTCCGGGCCCTCGGGCACCGGCAAGACGACCGTGGCCCGGATCCTGGGCCGGGTCTTCTACGCGCTGGGGCTGCTCGGCGGGGACCATCTGGTCGAGGCCCAGCGGGCCGACCTGGTGGGTGAGTTCCTGGGCCAGACGGCGGTGAAGGCCAACGAGCTGATCGACTCGGCGATCGGCGGGGTGCTGTTCGTGGACGAGGCGTACTCGCTGTCGAACACGGGCTACAGCAAGGGCGACGCGTACGGCGACGAGGCGCTGCAGGTGCTGCTGAAGCGTGCCGAGGACAACCGGGACCACCTGGTGGTGATCCTGGCGGGCTATCCGGCCGGCATGGACCGGCTGCTGGCGGCCAATCCGGGGCTGTCCTCCCGGTTCACCACGCGGGTGGACTTCCCCAGCTACCGGCCGTCGGAGCTGACCGCGATCGGCGGCGTGCTGGCCGACGCGAACGGGGACCACTGGGACGAGGAGGCCCTGGAGGAGCTGCGCAGCATCAGCGGGCACGTGGTGGAGCAGGGCTGGATCGACGAGCTGGGCAACGGCCGCTTCCTGCGGACCCTGTACGAGAAGAGCTGTGCGTACCGGGACCTGCGGCTGGCGGGCTTCGCGGGCGAGCCGTCGCGGGACGACCTGGCCACCCTCCGGCTGCCGGACCTGATGCAGGCGTACGGGGAGGTCCTGTCGGGCCGCGGGCCCCAGGAGCGGCCGGAGCCGCCCCTGTGAGCCCGGCGGGGCCGCCCCTGTGAGCCCGGCGGGGCCGGACGTGCCGCCGCGCGGCAGGCCCGGCCCCTCTCGGCTACGTGCGGCCGGCCGGCATCCGGTGGGCCGGGTCGCGGACTTCGCCCACCAGCATCTCCAGGACGTCTTCCAGGGCGACCAGGCCGAGGACCCGGCCGCTCTGGTCCGCGACCTGCGCCAGGTGGGTGGCGTCCCGGCGCATGACGCCGAGGGCGTCGTCCAGCGGGACGGTGGCGCACAGCGTGGTCATGCGGCGCCAGACCCGCTGGGGCACGGCGCGTTCCCGGTCCTCCAGGTCCAGTACGTCCTTGACGTGCAGGTAGCCCATGAAGGCGCCGCTGTCGGCGCGGACGGGGAACCGGGAGTAGCCGGTGCGCACGGTCAGCTGTTCGATCTGGCGCGGGGTGACGGCCGGGTCGACCGTGACCAGGCGGTCGCGGTCGAGGAGGACGTCGGTGACGGGGCGGCTGCCCAGTTCCAGCGCGTCCTCCAGCCGCTCCTGCTCGACCTGCTCCAGGAGCCCGGCCTGTCGGGAGTCCCTGAGGAGCCGGCCCAGCTGGGTGGAGGTGTAGGCGGCCTCGACCTCGTCCTTGGGCTCGACCCTGAAGAGCATCAGGACGAGCTTGGCGCAGGCGCCCAGCGCGGTGGTGACCGGCCCGCAGAGGCGGGCGAAGGCGACCAGGCCGGGGCTGAACCACAGGGCGGTCTTCTCGGGTGCGGCCATGGCGAGGTTCTTGGGGACCATCTCGCCGATGACCAGGTGCAGGAAGACCACGGCGGCGAGCGCGAGGGCGAAGCCGAGGGGGTGGACCAGGCCCTGGGGTACGTGGAGGGCGTGGAAGACGGGCTCCAGCAGCCGGGCCACGGTCGGTTCGGCGACCGCGCCGAGGGTGAGCGAGCAGACGGTGATGCCGAACTGCGCGGCGGCCATCATGCGGGGCAGGTTCTCCAGGCCGTGGAGCACCTGGCGGGCCCGCTTGGACTCGGCCGCGAGGGGCTCGATCTGGCTGCGCCGTACGGAGACGAGTGCGAACTCGGCGCCGACGAAGAAGCCGTTGGCGAGGACGAGGAGCAGGGCGAAGACGAGTTGGAGCGCGTTCACCGGGCGGCGCCTTCCAGCTCGGCGCGCTGCGGGGCGGCTTCGCCGTGGCGGCCGGAGCCGGGCACGGAGGCGCCGGCGGGGCCCGCGATCTGCCGGTACGCGCCGACGGCGGGTACGGCCGTCAGGCGGACCAGCCGGACGCGTTCCGCCCGGTTGCGGCCGACCCTGCGGACGGACAGCTTCCATCCGGGGAGGTCCGCGCGGTCACCGGGGGCGGGGATCCGGCCGAGCAGGTCGGCGACGAGGCCGGCGACGGTCTCGTAGGGGCCCTCGGGCACCTCCAGGCCTATCCGGCGCAGGGTCTGCACGCGGCAGCTGCCGTCGGCCTCCCAGGAGGGGCTGCCGTCCTCGGCGGTCACGGCGGCGAGTTCGGGGGTCTCGTCCTCGGCGAGGTCGTGCTCGTCGCGGACCTCCCCGACGAGTTCCTCCACGATGTCCTCCAGGGTGACGACGCCGGCGGTGCCGCCGTACTCGTCGACGACCACGGCCATCGGCTGCTCGCTGCGCAGCCGCTCCAGCAGCGGCTGCACCGGCAGGGAGCCGGGCACCAACAGCGGCGCGACGCAGATCCGGCCCACGGTGGTGCGGTCGCGTTCGGACTCGGGCACGGCGAGGGCGTCCTTGAGGTGGACCACGCCGGTGATCTCGTCGATGCGTTCGCGGTAGACCGGGAAGCGGGACAGGCCGGTGGCGCGGGTCAGGTTCAGCACGTCGGCCGCGGTGGCCGTGTACTGGAGGGCGCTGACCTTCACCCGGGGGGTCATGACGTGCTGGGCCGTGAGCTCGCCCAGCGACAGGGTCCGTACGAAGAGGTCGGCGGTGTCCTGTTCGAGGGCTCCGGCCTGGGCCGAATGGCGGACCAGGGAGACGAGTTCGCCCGGGGTGCGGGCGGAGGCCATCTCCTCGGTGGGCTCCACGCCCAGCGCCCGTACGAGCCGGTTGGCGACGGCGTTGAGGCCGGCGATGACCGGCCGGAAGGCGCGTGAGAAGGCGTTCTGCGGGCCTGCGACGAAGCGGGCCACCTGGAGGGGCCGGGAGACCGCCCAGTTCTTCGGGACGAGTTCGCCCACGACCATCTGGACGGCGGAGGCGAGCAGCACGCCGATGACGACGGCGACGCCGGAGACGGCTCCCTGCGGCAGGCCCGTCGCGGCGAGCGGCCCGGCCAGCAGCGCGGCCAGGGCGGGCTCGGCGAGCATGCCGACCACGAGGGAGGTGATGGTGATGCCGAGCTGGGTGCCGGAGAGCTGGAAGGACAGCTCCCGCAGGGCCTTGACGACCGTGCGGGCACGGCGGTCTCCGTCGGCTGCGGCGCGCTCCGCCTCGGGGCGTTCCACCGTGACGAGGCCGAACTCGGCCGCCACGAAGAATCCGTTGGCGAGGATCAGGGCGAACGCCGCGGCGAGCAGGAGCAGCGGGATGGTCATGCCGCCGCCTCCGGGGGGAGGGCGGCACGGGTATTACCGGACGATCCGTCCATTGCTGGAGGGAGTCACTCCTCGAGTCGCAGGTGCCCGCGGGCCTCGGGGTCCCGGGGCCGGTGGGAGGGCGCACGGCTGCGCCCCGCCACCAGGTTAGTCATTGAGGTCGCGGCCGCAACGGTACGCGGCGACGAGCGTCGGCGGGGTCAGTGGTCGTTTGTGCCGGTTCCATGGGTTTCGACCAGGGCGCGCAGCGCGCGCGCGTCGCTGATGGCCTGCTGCTTGGCCACGCCCGGCTGGATGCCCAGCGCGGGCAGGCTGGTGCCGTCGCTGAGGTCCAGGAACACCCACGGGTCACCGGGGCGGAGGTTGACCCGGAGGATCTCCGCCCAGGCCAGACGGCGGGTGTTGGTGAGGTTGACGACGGTGACGCCGTCCTCGTCCGCGGTCACCTTGGGACGGCTGAGCAGGACGAGTACGGAGCTCAGCAGGACGGCGGTGAAGACGAAGCTGATCCGCTCGCCGGGGCTGAGGTTCTCCAGCATCACGGCGATGGCGGTGATGGTGGCGAACATGGCGAGCCCGACGCCCAGCAGGACGGCCCGGGTGCGGGTCGGCCGGAAGGTGACCGGCAGGGTGGGCGGTACGGGCGGGGCGGCGGACTCGGCCATGGTGCGTTGCCTTCTGGGGTGGCGTACGGGCGAGGGGGAAGCGTGCCGGCGGGCACGCGGTCCTCAGAGGCGGCAGGCGTGGATCGAGGTGGTGAGGATCGCGCGGGCGCCGAGCTCGTACAGGTCGTCCATGATGCGCTGGGCCTCCTTGGCGGGGACCATGGCACGGACCGCGACCCAGCCCTCGTTGTGCAGCGGGGAGACGGTCGGCGACTCCAGGCCCGGGGTGAGGGCGACCGCGCGCTCAAGGTGCTCGGCGCGGCAGTCGTAGTCCATCATCACGTAGCTGCGGGCCACGAGGACGCCCTGCAGGCGGCGCAGGAACTGCTGCACCTGCGGGTCGTCGCCGTCGGCGCCGTTGCCGCGGATGACGACGGCCTCGGAGGTGAGGATCGGCTCGCCGATGACCTCCAGACCGGCGTTGCGCAGGCTGGTGCCGGTCTCGACGACGTCCGCGATGATCTGGGCGACGCCGAGCTGGATGGCGGTCTCGACGGCGCCGTCGAGGTGCACGACGGAGGCGTCGATGCCCTGGTCGGCCAGGTGCTTGGCGACGATTCCCTCGTACGAGGTCGCGATGGTCATCCCGGTGAAGTCCTGGGGGCCCTTCGCCGTGCCGGGGGTGGTGGCGTAGCGGAAGGTGGAGCGCCCGAAGTTCAGCGGGAGGATCTCCTCGGCGCTGGCGCCGGAGTCGAGCAGCAGGTCGCGGCCGGTGATGCCGATGTCGAGCTTGCCCGAGGAGACGTAGATCGCGATGTCCTTGGGGCGGAGGTAGAAGAACTCCACCTCGTTCTCGGGGTCGACGACCACGAGCTCCTTGGACTCCTTGCGCATCCGGTAGCCGGCCTCATGGAGCATCGCCGACGCCGGTCCGGAGAGTGAACCCTTGTTGGGGACGGCGATGCGCAGCATGGGGCTTCCTTTGATGCGTGGTGTACGTGGTGTGCGTGGTTTACGTGGGTGCGAAAGGGCGGATGTGCGGCCCCGACCCGGGCTCAGAGGTGCGCGTAGACGTCGTCGAGGGAGATCCCGCGCGCGACCATCATCACCTGGACGTGGTAGAGCAGCTGGGAGATCTCCTCGGCAGCGGCTTCCTTGCCCTCGTACTCGGCGGCCATCCAGACCTCGGCGGCTTCCTCGACGACCTTCTTGCCGATGGCATGGACGCCCTTGTGGACGAGCTCGGCGGTGCGGGAGGTGCTGGGGTCGCCTTCGACGGCCTTGTGCTGGAGCTCGGTGAAGAGCTCTTCGAAGGTCTTGGAGGGTTTGTTCGCCATGATGTCCTTAGAGTAAGGGCTCACCCGGGTGTCCCGGTGCCGGGGTTCACTCCTTGGACTAACGCCACGGCTCGCTGACGGTGCGCAGGGTCATGGCGGTGGAGACGGCGGCGGTGACCGCTTCGTGACCCTTGTCCTCGTTCGACCCTTCGAGTCCGGCACGGTCCAGCGCCTGCTCGTCGTTGTCGCAGGTCAGTACGCCGAAGCCGACGGGGACCCCGGTGTCGATGGACACCTGGACCAGGCCCTGGGTGACGCCCTGGCAGACGTAGTCGAAGTGCGGGGTGCCGCCGCGGATGACCACGCCGAGGGCGACGATGGCGTCGTAGCCGCGCCCGGCCAGGACCTTCGCCACGACCGGGAGCTCGAAGCTGCCGGGGACGCGGAGCAGGGTGGGCTCGTCGATGCCCAGCTCGTGCAGGGCCCGCAGGGCGCCGTCGACCAGTCCGTCCATGACCTTCTCGTGCCACTGGGCCGCGATCACGGCGACTCGCAGGTCTCCGCAGTTCTTCACGCTCAGTTCGGGTGCGCCCTTGCCGCTCACAGCTCTGCTCCTCGGTGGTTCGTGGATGGTGGATGTACGTACGGGTGGTGGTGCGTGCTTACTGGTTGCCGCAGGCGGACGTGGTCACGGCCCCGTCCAGCCAGGGCAGGTCGTGGCCCATCCGGTCCCGCTTGGTGCGCAGGTACCGCAGATTGTGCTCGCCCGCCTCGACCGGCATGGCCTCGCGGCTGGTGACCGTGATGCCGTGCCGTTCCAGGGCGGCGGACTTGTCGGGGTTGTTGGTCAGCAGCCGGACGCTGTGCACGCCGAGGTCGGCGAGGATCTGCGCGCCGGCGGCGTAGTCGCGGGCGTCGGCGGGCAGGCCCAGCTCCAGGTTGGCGTCGAGGGTGTCGCGGCCGCGTTCCTGGAGCTCGTAGGCGCGCAGCTTGGACAGCAGTCCGATGCCGCGGCCCTCGTGGCCGCGCAGGTAGACGACGACGCCGCGGCCCTCGGTGTTGATGCGCTCCATGGAGGCGTGCAGCTGGGGGCCGCAGTCGCAGCGCTGGGAGGCGAAGATGTCGCCCGTCAGGCACTCGGAGTGCATGCGGACCAGGATGTCGGAGCCGTCGCCGATCTCGCCGTGGACGAGGGCGACGTGTTCGACGCCGTCGACGGTGGAGCGGTAGCCGTGTGCGGTGAAGTCGCCGAAGGCGGTCGGCAGGTTGACCTCGGCCTCGCGGCGGACGGTGGGTTCGGCGGAGCGGCGGTAGGCGATCAGGTCCTCGATGGAGATGATCGTCAGGCCGTGCTTGCGGGCGAAGGGGATCAGCTCGGGCAGGCGCAGCATGACGCCGTCCTCGCCGGCGATCTCCACGATGGCGCCGGCCGGGCGCAGGCCGGCAAGGCGGGCGAGGTCGACGGCGGCCTCGGTGTGGCCGTTGCGGACCAGGACGCCGCCGGGCTTGGCGCGCAGGGGGAAGATGTGGCCGGGGCGGACGAAGTCGCCGGGGCCGCTGACTCCGTCGGCGAGAAGGCGCAGGGTGGTGGCGCGGTCGGCGGCGGAGATGCCGGTGGAGACGCCGTGGGCGGCGCTCGCGTCGACGGAGACGGTGAAGGCGGTCTTCATCGACTCGGTGTTGTTCTGGACCATCTGCGGGAGTTCGAGGCGGTCCAGCTCCGGGCCCTCCATGGGGGCGCAGATCAGGCCGCGGCACTCGCTCATCATGAAGGCGACGATCTCGGGGGTGGCCTTCTCGGCGGCGATGACGAGGTCACCCTCGTTCTCGCGGTCCTCGTCGTCGACGACGACGACGGGCCGGCCCGCAGCGATGTCGCGGATGGCCTGCTCGACGGGGTCGAGGCGGAAGGTCTCTTCGGGGATGTCGGGCACGGGCTTGAGGGTGGTCATGCCGCTGCTCCTTCGAGGGCCGGGGCGGGAGTGGTGCGGGAGCGCTGGTACCAGTCGTAGGCGCCCCACACCACGAGGGCGAAGTAGACGACGTAGACCAGTCCGGAGAAGGCCAGTCCGCCGCTGAAGGCGAGGGGGACGCCGACGAGGTCGACGAGGAGCCAGGCGAACCAGAACTCGACGAGGCCGCGGGCCTGCGCCACCATCGCGACGATGGTGCCGACGAAGATGTAGGCGTCGGCCCAGGGGCTCCAGGACAGCGACGGGTAGAGCGTGAAGAGGCCGCCGACGGCGAGGGTGCCGAGGGCCGCTCCGCCGAGGAGCAGTCCGCGCTCGGCCCAGGTGGCGGTGCGTACGGCGATGGAACCGTCCTGGGCCTGCTGCTTGCCGCGGTGCCAGGCGGTCCAGCCGAAGACGGCCACGCCGATGACGAGGAGCTGCTTGCCGACGCCGCCGGCGAGGTGCGCGGAGGCGTAGGCGGCGATGAGGATCAGTCCGGAGAGGAGCTGGGCGGGCCAGGTCCATATGGAGCGGCGCCAGCCGAGGGCGAGTGCGGCCAGGCCCATCAGGTTGCCGATCATGTCGGACCAGATGACCTTCTGGCCGAAGACGGTGAAGGCCTCCGCGTTGAGCCAGGTCAGGGCGGTCACCGGGCTTCTCCCGCCGGGTCTGCGCGCAGCGGGTCCACGCCGGCGGCGAGGAGGCGTTCGACGTACTTGGCGAGGACGTCGACCTCTAGGTTGACCGGGTCGCCGGGCTGCTTGATGCCGAGGGTGGTCAGCGCGAGGGTGGTGGGGATGAGGCTGATGGTGAACCAGTCGGCGGCGGCCTCGACCACGGTGAGGCTGACGCCGTCGACGGTGATGGAGCCCTTCTCGACGACGTAGCGGGAGAGGTTCCGCGGGAGGGCGACCTTGACGATCTCCCAGTGCTCGGAGGGGGTGCGGGAGAGGATCTCGCCGGTGCCGTCCACGTGCCCTTGGACCAGGTGGCCGCCGAGCCGTCCGCCGAGGGCCATGGGGCGCTCCAGGTTGACGCGGGAGCCCGTGGCCAGGGCGCCGAGGCTGGAGCGGTTGAGCGTCTCCTGCATGACGTCGGCGGTGAACTCGCCGTCGGCGGTCTCCACGACGGTCAGGCAGACGCCGTTGACGGCGATGGAGTCGCCGTGCTTGGCGTCCTCGGTGACGAGGGGGCCGCGCAGCCGGAAGCGGGAGGCTTCCTGGAGCGGCTCGACGGCGGTGACCTCGCCCAGTTCTTCGACGATTCCGGTGAACACTCAGTGCTCCTTGGGGGCGGTGGCGGGAAGGGCGGTGATGCGCAGATCGGGGCCCACGCGGACGGCCTCGGTGATGTCGAGGCGCAGGGCGTGGGAGATGTTCGTGACGCCCGCATCGGCGAGGGCGGCGGGGCCGGCGCCGAGCAGGGCGGGGGCGATGTAGCCGACGACGCGGTCGACGGTGCCGTTTTCGAGGAAGGCGCCCGCGAGGGTGGGGCCTCCTTCGAGGAGGAGGGAGCGCACGCCGCGGGCGTACAGCTGTGCGAGGAGCCGGTCGACGGGGATGCGTCCGTCGTGCAGGGGCAGCCGGAGCAGGTCGACGCCTGGCAGGTGACTGGTGTCGGCGTCCTCGGCGACGACGAGCAGCGTGGGCGCGGCGTCGTCGAGGATGCGGGCGGTCGGCCGGAGGCCGGCGCGGGTGTCGAGGGCCACGCGCAGGGGCTGGGTGGCGCCGTCGATGCCGCGGACGGCCAGGTGCGGGTCGTCGGCGCGCAGGGTGCCGCCGCCGACCAGGACGGCGTCGGCCTCGGCGCGCAGCCGGTGGACGTCCGCGCGGGACTCGGCGGAGCTGATCCAGCGGCTGCTGCCGTCGGCGGCGGCGCTGCGGCCGTCGAGGGTGGCGGCGTACTTCCAGGTCACGTGGGGCCGGCCGAGGCGTACGGAGGTCAGCCAGGCGGTGTTGACGGCCTCGGCCTCGGCCTGGAGCAGCCCGGCCGAGGTGTCGATCCCGGCGGCGCGCAGGGTGGCGCCGCCGCCGCTGGCCTGCGGGTTCGGGTCGGGGACGGCGTAGACGACGCGGGCGATGCCGGCGTCGGCGAGGGCCTGCGCGCAGGGGCCCGTACGGCCGGTGTGGTTGCAGGGTTCGAGGGTGACGTAGGCGGTGCCGCCGCGGGCCGCCGCGCCTGCGGCGCGCAGGGCGTGGACCTCGGCGTGCGGGCCGCCGGCCCGCTGGTGCCAGCCCTCGCCGACGACGGTGCCGGAGGGGTCGGTGATGACGCAGCCGACAACCGGGTTGGGGCTGGTGGAGCCGAGTCCGCGGGCGGCGAGCTCGACGGCCCGTCGCATGGCACGGGTACCCGCGTCGGGTGCGGGTGCTGCGTGCTCGGCGTGTGTCGCCACCGGGTCCTCCTGCCTCATCGGGCACGGACTCCGGGGCCTGTCGGGATACGACAGATGAAGCGGAACAGCTCACGCGGGGACGCCGAGGCCGGAGAAACGGTTCGACCGGGCACATCCGCAGGGATGCGCCGATGAACCGCCGACGGCGGCGTACCGGTGACTGGCCCGCCGCGCACTGCCTCCCATCCGGACTTTAACCGTCGGTCCAGGAATTTCACCTGGTCAACCGGCCGCTGGCTGCGGACGGGTCGCGGACTATACCGCCGGTTCGGAATTACACCGACCCCGGAGTGCGCTGCTACTGGTACTCCAGCCAGTTTGCCACGGCCGATCGCCCGCCATGCGGGTGATGTGGTGTGGCCTGGCTCACAGAGGGTGACTCCGGGGCCACCCGGGGGCGGACCGGGACAAGCGGCAAGCGCTGTTGGTCCAGACCTATTGACGGGTTGGTCTAGTCCTCTTAACGTTCCCTTCATCTTCCCGGGAACAGCCCGTCAGATGTGCGCACGTCACGGGCCAACAAGCTTCTGCACCCGTCACGTTGCTCCATGTTGTGTCCACTTGTTCCCTGCATCCTCCCCTCCCCAGGAGGCACAATGCCGTCCCCCACACGTACGAGAGCGATGCTCCTGGCATCCGGCGCCGCAATCGCCGGACTGCTGGTCGGCGGGCTCTCGGCGGGCGTCTCGCACGCGGCCGACAACGAGAGCTGCCGCCCCGACGGCCTCTACAAGACGGCCGGCGTCGACGTTCCCTACTGCTCGGTCTACGACTCCGAGGGCCGCGAGAAGATGGGCGCCGACCACCAGCGCCGCGTCATCGGATACTTCACCGGCTGGCGCACGGGCAAGGACGGCGCCCCCGCCTACCTGGCCAACAACATCCCGTGGTCCAAGGTCACCCACCTGAACTACGCCTTCGCCCACGTGGGGGCCGACAACAAGATCTCGGTCGGCACCGACAACGCGAACAACGCCGCCACCGGAATGACCTGGCCGGGCGTCGCGGGAGCCGAGATGGACCCGGCGCTCCCCTACAAGGGCCACTTCAACCTGCTGAACAAATTCAAGAAGCAGTACCCCGACGTCAAGACGCTCATCTCGGTCGGCGGCTGGGCCGAGACCGGCGGCTACTTCGGCGACGACGGCAACCGGGTCGCCTCCGGCGGCTTCTACTCGATGGCCACCAACGCCGACGGCTCCGTCAACCAGGCCGGCATCGACACCTTCGCCCAGTCCTCGGTCGACTTCATCCGCGCGTACGGGTTCAACGGCGTCGACATCGACTACGAGTACCCCACCACGATGAAGGACGCGGGCAACCCGCTCGACTGGCAGCTGTCCAACGCCCGCCGAGCCGGCCTGGTCCAGGGCTACGCGGCCCTGATGAAGTCCCTGCGCGAGAAGCTCGACCGCGCCGGCGCCGCCGACGGCAAGCACTACCTGCTGACCGTCGCCGCCCCCTCCTCCGGCTACCTGCTGCGGGGCATGGAGACGTTCCAGGTCCAGAAGTACCTGGACTACGTCAACATCATGTCCTACGACCTGCACGGCGCCTGGAACGAGTACGTCGGCCCCAACGCCTCGCTCTTCGACGACGGCAAGGACGCCGAACTGGCCGCCGCGGGCGTCTACTCCACCTCCCAGTACGGCGGCATCGGCTACCTCAACACCGACTGGGCCTACCACTACTTCCGCGGCTCCATGCCGGGCGGCCGCATCAACATCGGCCTGCCCTACTACACCCGCGGCTTCAAGAACGTGCAGGGCGGCACCGACGGCCTGTGGGGCAAGGCCCCCGCGACCAACTGCCCGGCCGGCGCGGGCCTGACCAAGTGCGGTGACGGCGCGGTCGGCATCGACAACCTGTGGCACGACAAGGACACCAACGGGGCCGAGTCCCCGGCTGGCTCCAACCCGATGTGGCACGCCAAGAACCTGGAGAAGGGGGTCGTCGGCGACTACGTCACCCAGTACGGCTTCCCGGCGAACACCACCCTGACCGGCACCTACGCCCGCAAGTACGACTCCACCCTGGTGGCGCCGTGGCTGTGGAACGCGCAGAAGAAGGTCTTCCTCTCCACCGAGGACGAGCAGTCGGTGGGCGCCAAGGCCGACTACGTGGTGGACAAGGGCATCGGCGGCACGATGGTCTGGGAGCTCGCGGGCGACTACTCGTACAACGCGGCCAAGGGCCAGTACGAGATGGGCGACACGCTTACCGACACGATGTACCAGAAGTTCAAGTCGGCCTCCCCGTACGGCGCGAAGAAGGCGGGCTCGACCCTGCCGACCCAGGCCGTGGACATCAAGACGGAGTTCACCGAGTTCAAGCTCGGCGACTCCAACTACCCGCTGACCCCGAAGCTGAAGATCACCAACAACACCGCTTCCACCCTCCCCGGCGGCACCGAGTTCCAGTTCGACTACGGCACCTCGGCCCCGAACAACGCCTCCGACCAGTCCGGCTTCGGCACGGCCGTGATCAGCAGCGGCCACACCGGCACCAACGTCGGCGGTCTCAAGGGCGACTTCCAGCGGGTCTCCCTGAAGCTGCCCGCCTGGCAGACGCTCGCCCCGGGCGCCTCCGTCGACCTGGCGTTCAACTACTACCTGCCGGTGTCCACCCCCTCCAACTGGACGGTGAACATCTCCGGCACCACCTACGCCCTCGCCGGGGACCTGGCCCGCGGTACGACCCTGGTCCAGCCCGGCGGCGGCTCCCAGCCCCCGACCACTCCCCCCACCACACCGCCGACCACGCCGCCGCCCACAGGCGGGACCTGCACCAACCCGGCGTACGCCGCGGGCACGGTCTACAACAGCGGCAACGTCGTCTCCCACAAGGGCCGCAACTACAAGGCCCAGTGGTGGACGCAGAACGAGGAACCCGGCACCACGGGCGACTGGGGCGTCTGGAAGGACCAGGGCGCCTGCTGAGAACGTGAGGACCCGGTGGCCCGGCGGCCGCCGGGTCCTCGCACGTTCCCGCCCCGCCCGCCCTCGTAGGCTGGCCCGGTGAGCACACATGTCACCGCGCCCGCAGCGGACTTCGAGGAACACCGGCCCCGGATGTTCGGCATCGCCTACCGCATGCTCGGCTCCGCCGCGGAGGCCGAGGACATCGTGCAGGACGCCTACCTGCGCTGGGACTCGGCGGACCGTGCCGCCATCGAGCACCCGGGGGCCTGGCTCGCCAAGGTCGTCACCAACCTCTGCCTCAACAGCCTCACCTCGGCGCGCGCCCGGCGCGAACAGTACGTCGGCCCCTGGCTCCCGGAGCCCGTCCTCACCGGGGACGGCGCCCTGGGCCCGCTGGAGTCGGCGGAGCAGCGCGACAGCGTGTCCATGGCCCTGCTCCTGCTGCTGGAGCAGCTCACCCCCGTCGAGCGCGCGGTGTACGTACTGCGCGAGGCCTTCGCCTACAGCCACCGGGAGATCTCCACCCTCCTGGACCTCACCGAGGCCAACTGCCGCCAGCTCTACCGGCGCGCGGCGGCCCGGGTGGCCGCCGACCGGGCGGCCACGCCGGAGAAGCGGTTCTCCGCCGACCCCGAGCGGTGGCAGGGGCTCCTGGAGAGCTTCCTGACCGCCGCCCGAAGCGGGGACCTCGCCCGCCTGGAGGGCGTGCTGGCGGCCGACGTGCGGTACGTGTCCGACGGCGGCGGCGTGGTCAACGCGGCGCGGCGGCCGATCCTGGGACGGGACAAGGTGGCCCGGTTCACGATGGGCGCCATGGCGAAGTACGTGGCCGGGGTGCCGGTCAGCGTCGCGGAGGTCAACGGGACGCCCGCAGTGCTCTTCGGCGAGGTGGCGGTCCTGCTGGTGGAATTCGAGAATGGGCTGGTCAGCGGCATCAGCGCGGTGGTCAACCCGGAGAAGCTGGAATTCCTCCGGCGGCAGCTGTCACATTCCTGAAGGCTGTCCGGTCCCAGCTGGTGAACACACCCCACCGCCAGCGAAGGACGGACACCATGAGCACCATCGTCGTCACCGGAGGCACCGGCACCCTCGGCTCGCTCGTCACCGAGCGGCTGAGGGCGGCGGGCCACGAGGTCCGTGTGCTGAGCCGGCACGCCCCGGACCATCCCGTGGACCTCCGGGACGGCGCCGGGCTGGACGCCGCGCTGGCGGGCGCGGAGGTGATCGTGCACTGCGCGAGCGACGCGCGCGGGGCCGGCAAGGGCGACGAGGTGGCCGCCAGGAACCTGATCGAGGCCGCCCGGCGGGCCGGGACCGTCCGGAACGTCGTCTACATCTCGATCGTCGGGGTGGACGTGGTCCCGCTCGGCTACTACAAGCGCAAACTCCGGGTGGAGCGGCTGCTGGAGGCGTCCGGGCTGGGCGTGACGATCCTGCGCACGACGCAGTTCCATGACCTCGTGGCGATGCTGACGGACGCGGCGGCGAAACTGCCCGTCGTGCCGATCCCGAAGGGCGTACGGGTGCAGCCGATCGCCGTCGGCGAGGTCGCGGCCCGCATGGCGGAGCTGGCGGTCCCGACCCCGTCGGGCCGGGTCCCGGACATGGGCGGCCCGGAGATCCACACCCTGCCCGACCTGGCCCGCACCTACCTGTCGGCAACGGGCCGCGCCCGCCGCGTCCTCCCGGTCCCCCTGGCGGGCAAGGCTTACGCGGGCTTCAGACGAGGCGGCAACCTGACCCCGGCCCACGCGGTCGGCAAGGAAACGTTCGCCCAGTTCGCGGCGGGACGGGGACGGTAGGGGCGGGGGGGGAGAGGCGGGATCCAAAGCGTGAGGGGGGTGGACTGTACGGGGTGGTGTGGGGGCGGTGTTTCGGCGGGGCGGCATCAGGGATGTCTTGGGGGTTTCCCGTCAGTCCCATCGTCTCTCCGGTTCGGGCCGGTCCCTCAAGGGCGCTCCTTCGTCGCGTCGCTTCGCGATGTCGCTGCGCTCCACCCTTGACCGACCGTCCCGCCCCGGAAATCCGAAAGACTGCCGGGAACCCCCCGAAGGAACGGGCCGGGGGACCAAGACACCATCGGGGCCTCAAAGGGGCCCGGGCGGAGCCCGGAGCGCCTCCAATCGCTACGCGCTCCTGTCCAGTGGCGTCCGCAGGCCTCTTGGGCCGGACATAGGCCGCCATCGACCGCTACGCGCTCCTCCGAGACCGCGTCCGCCCCTTGTTCGGGGCTGGGAGGGGCGCATTCGAGGGGCGGAGGGGTGATCCATCGGCTGAGCCGATGCCAACCCCCATCAAGACCACGGTGACATCCCAACCTCCCACCCAAACAGGGGCAATTGAGGCAATCTGGCGGCCTTCTGAGGTGCACACCCACCCACACCTGAATGGACATTGCCTCAGCCGTCATCTGACGCTCTTCCTCCCCCACACCACCCTCTGACGCCGTCCACGAGAAGCAATCAGCGCATCTGCGGCTTATGACCAGCCCCAGACGGATCGCAGTCGTGTGAGGGAGAAGCGCGTAGCGATGTGAGGCGGCCTACGTCCAGCCCAAGAGACCTGCGGGCGCCGTCAGGCAGGAGCGCGTAGCGATGTGAGGCGGCCTACGTCCAGCCCAAGAGACCTGCGGACGCCGTCGGGCAGGAGCGCGTAGCGATGTGGGGCGCTCCGGGCTCCCGCCCGGGCCTGGCACCGCCCCGATTGGTCTCTTGACGCCCGGCCCGTTCCTCTGGGGGCTTCCCGGCAGTCTTTCGGATTTCCGGGGCGGGACGGTCGGTCAAGGGTGGAGCGCAGCGACATCGCGAAGCGACGCGACGAAGGAGCGCCCTTGAGGGACCGGCCCGAACCGGAGAGACGATGGGACTGACGGGAAGCCCCCAAGACATCCCTGATGCCGCCCCGCACAGACCCCGCCCCCACACCACCGCCGCCCGCGAATATTCCGGGCCCTGCAACGCCCTGCTCGATACGCTGCCACGCCATGATCAGTTGAGAGAGGTGGCGTGGTCAGCCAATACTTCGACCTGGGCGACGAAACCCTGTGGAACCCTTCCCATGGCGCCTCGCGCATGTTCCAGCGCCACGTGGCGGTCTTCGAGGCGGAGCTCGAACTGCCCTCCGGCATCGGGCCGATGGAGAACGACGAGTGCCAGATCGACCCGGTCGCACTCGAGACCTTCGTCAACGCTCTGTTGGCGCGGCACCGAAGGACGAGCCACGCCATCATCCTCGCGCTCTCCGAAGGCTTCACCGCGACCGTGCTGGTTCTCGCGGAGCGCGCCGGCATCAGGCTGAACTGGGCACGACTCGGGGCCACCCCGGAAGCGCCCTTCGAAGACGTGCAGGTTTCCGTGGGCACGGGGTGGTCGGTCGCTGCGGACGGCGGAGCCTGGGGTGCGGGACTGCGCGAGATGGCGCGGGATCTGGGAGGGCGCATGCCCCGCTGACCGATCACGGTCAGGGGCGCAGCGGCCCCCGCCCTCACCCTCCGAACAACACCCCCTGGGCCGCTTCGCGGGCGGCGAGGCGGGCGCCCGCCAGGACGGCCGGGTCGCCGAGGGTGGTGGCGCGGATCTCCGTCGGGACGGGGGTCAGCTCGGCCAGGCGGTGGGAGACGCGGGCGGCCAGGGCGGGGCCGCCGGCGCGGCCGAGTTCTCCGGCCAGGACGACGCACCCGGGGTCGAGGAGGGCCGCGGCGGCCGCCGCGCCCAGGGCGAGGCGTTCGGCGAGGGCTTCGAGGAACGGCTCGCCCGCGGCTCCCGTGACGGCCTGTTCGGCGGGGCCCGTGAAGCCGTGTTCGCGTGCCAGCGCGGTGACGGCGTCGCCGCCGACCAGGGCGTGGAACCCGCCCGCGCAGCCGGCGGCCGAGGGCAGCCCGCCGGTGCCGGGCACCGGGAGGAAGCCGATCTCGCCCGCGCCGCCGGAGGCGCCGCGGCGCAGCCGGCCGTCCAGGACGACGGCCGCGCCCACGCCGGCGCCGAGCCACAGCAGGACGAAGGAGTCCAGGTCGCGGGCGACGCCCAGGCGCTGCTCGGCGAGGGCGGCCAGGTTGGTCTCGTTCTCGACGACCACGACGGCGGGCAGGGTCCGCTGCAGTGCCGTGACCAGGTCCCGGTGCCAGGCGGGGAGGCCGATGGTGTCCCGGAGTTCGCCGGTGGCGGGGGTGACCAGGCCGGGGGCGCCGACGACGACGGTGTGCAGTGCGGCGGCGCCGGCCTCGTGGGCGGTGCGCAGCAGGGCCGCGACCGCGTCCTCGGGTGCGCCGACGGGGAGGGCGGCTTCGGCGAGGGGGTGGCCGAGCAGGTCGGTGACGACGGCGGTGACCCGGTCGGTGCGGACGTCGAGGGCGGCCAGGTAGGCACGGCCGGCGACGATTCCGTAGAGCTTGGCGTTGGGGCCGCGGCGCTGTTCGCCGGATTCGCCGACGACTTCGATCAGGCCGGCTTCGGTGAGCCGGTCGACGAGGTCGGCGACGGAGGGGCGGGAGAGGCCGGTCAGGGTCTTGAGCTGGGTTGCGGTCAGCGGTCCGGAGTCCTGGAGGAGTTGCAGGGCGAGGCGGTCGTTGATGGCCCGGGCCGTGCTGGGTGAGGCGGGGGACGGTACCGGGGTGGTCGCTGGAGTCACGGCGCCCATCCTAGGGAGTCGGGGCCATTATCTATCAGGCAGGGTCCCTGATAGTTTAAGCCTCATGACCGGGGACACCGACCTCAGCCCGGCGCGCCTGCGCCATGCCCGCTTCGCCATCGCCGCCGTCTTCTGCGCCCACGGCGCCGTCACCGGCTCCTTCGCCACGCGTATCCCCTGGATCCAGGACCACGCCCAGCTCGGCGCGGGCACCCTGGGGCTCGCGCTCGCCTTCCCCGCCCTGGGCGCGGCGCTGGCGATGCCGCTGGCCGGGCGGATCAACCACCGCTTCGGCGCACGGACCGCGCTGCGCGGGCTGCTGGCGATGTGGACCCTCTCACTGATCCTGCCGAGCCTCGCCCCGAACCTGCCCGTCCTGTGCCTCGCGCTCCTCGCCTACGGGGCCACCGCGGGCATGTCGGACGTGGCGATGAACGCGCTGGGCGTGGAGACCGAGACCCGGCTGGGCCGCTCGATCATGTCCTCCCTGCACGGCATGTGGAGCGTGGGCGCCCTGCTGGGGTCGGCCGCCGGCACGGTCGCCGCGCACACCGGGACCGATGCCCGGCTGCACCACCTGGTCGCCGCGCTCGTCCTGACCGCGGGCGGGCTGGTCGCCGTACAGGGCGTGCTGGACCTGCGCAGCGACGAGGGGGCGGAGGCGCCGCCGCACTTCGCGCTGCCGCCCAGGTCCGCGCTGCTGATCGGCGCGATCGGGTTCTGCGCCGTGTTCGCCGAGGGCGCGAGCCTGGACTGGTCGGCGGTCTACCTGCGGGACGTCCTGCACACGGACGCGGGCCTGGCGGCCGCCTCCACCACCGCCTTCGCGCTGACCATGGCCGTGGCCCGGCTCGTCGGCGACCGGGTGGTGGACCGCTTCGGGCCGGTGCGCACGGTCCGCGCGGGCGGCGTCCTGGCGACCGCGGGCGGTCTGCTCGTGGTCGGCGTCCAGCACCCGGCCGGGGCGCTGGCCGGCTTCGGGCTGATCGGCCTCGGCATCGCGGTGGTGGTCCCGCTGGCCTTCGCCGCGGCGGGGCGCAGCGGCCCGGCTCCGGCGCAGGCGATCGCCGGTGTCGCGACGATCACGTACACCTCGGGGCTGATCGCGCCGTCGGCGATCGGCGCGGTGGCGGACGCCACCTCGCTGGTGGTGTCGTTCGGGCTGGTGACGGTGCTGGCGTTCGCGCTGGTGGTGGGTGCCGCGGTACTGCGCCCGAAGTCCCCGGTGGGGCAGTCTGGGGGCGGGTTCGCCGGGAAGTCCGGTTCGGCTGATCGGGACGAACCTGCCGATATCCGGCCGTAATATGTCGACTGGCCGCAGCGGCACCCCGTGCGCTGCGGCCTCGATGTGTGCGCGGCCGCGGCCGTACTCGTCCGGAGAGCCGGGAGAACCGGGAAAGAGGAGTGGAACATGGGCCTCGGCGTGGGCTGGACCCTGCACGGAGACGGGCGGACCCCCGCCCCCGGCGCGGTGGTCCGGCCGGATGAGCGGCTGTCGTGGCCGCGGACCGCCGGGCTGGGTGCCCAGCACGTCGTGGCGATGTTCGGCGCGAGTTTCGTCGCGCCGGTCCTGATGGGCCTGGATCCGAACCTGGCCATCATGATGTCCGGCATCGCGACGGTGATCTTCCTGCTCGCGACGCGCGGCCGGGTGCCCTCGTACCTGGGCTGCTCGCTGTCCTTCGTCGGTGTCGCGGCGGCGATCCGGGCGTCGGGCGGGGACAGCGCGGTCGTCACGGGTGCGGTGTTCGTCGTCGGCGTGGCGCTGTTCCTGGCCGGTCTGGCGGTGCGGCACTTCGGGGCCCGCATCATCCACACGGCGATGCCGCCGATCGTGACGGGCGCGGTGGTGATGCTGATCGGCTTCAACCTGGCGCCGGTGACGGCGTCGACGTACTGGCCGCAGGATCAGTGGACGGCGCTGCTGACCATGCTGTTCACCGGGTTCGCCGTGGTCTGCCTGCGCGGTTTCTGGTCGCGCATCGCGATCTTCCTGGGGCTGGTCTTCGGGTACGCGCTCTCCTGGCTCTCCGACCTGCTGTTCGGGAAGATCCACTCGACGGTGGGCGGGGAGGCGGCCGTGGACCACTGGCGCCTGGACCTCTCCGCGGTCGCGAAGGCCGACTGGGTCGGGCTGCCGTCCTTCCACGGGCCGTCCTTCGAGTGGTCGGCGATCCTGATCGCCCTGCCCGTGGTGATCGCGCTGATCGCCGAGAACGCGGGCCACATCAAGGCCGTCGGTGAGATGACCGGCGACCCCCTCGACGACCAGCTGGGCACGGCCATCGCGGCGGACGGCGCCGCGTCGATGCTGTCCACGGCGGTCGGCGGCCCGCCCAACACCACCTACTCCGAGAACATCGGCGTCATGGCGGCCACCCGCGTCTACTCCACGGCGGCCTACTGGGCGGCGGCGGGCTTCGCGCTGCTCTTCGGCCTGTGCCCCAAGTTCGGCGCGGTCGTCGCCGCGATCCCGGGCGGCGTCCTCGGCGGCATCACCGTCATCCTGTACGGCATGATCGGCCTGCTCGGCGCCCAGATCTGGATCAACGGCCGGGTGGACCTGCGCAATCCGCTGAACCTGGTGCCGGCCGCGGCGGGCATCATCATCGGCGTAGGCGGTGTGAAGCTGCAGATCACCGACAGCTTCGAGCTGGGCGGCATCGCGCTGGGCACGATCGTGGTGATCGGCGGCTACCACGCGCTGCGGCGCTTCGCCCCCGCGCACCTGAAGCCGCAGGAGCCCCTGCTCGACGCGGGCACGTCCGCCTACGACGACGGCGGGGAGGCGCAGGACAAGCCCCGTTGACGCCGGTTTCGCCCGAACCGGGGAAGCATACGGCCAAGTTCCCCGGATCGGCGCCTGCGCCTGCGACTCTGCCTCCCATGGAAGCGGTGCTGGCGCGGATGCGCGCCCTGGAGGAGCGGCTCCCGGCGCAGGACGGTGTCGCCGTCTTCAACCGGGTCTACCTGACGGTGACGGAGACCCTGCACCACCGGATCGCCCACGGGGGCTTCCCCGTGCCCCGGCGGGCGGCGACCCTCAGCGTGCGGTTCGCGGAGCGGTACCTGACGGCGGTGGAGGCGGACCGGGCCCCGGCCTGCTGGCGCCCGCTGCTGCAGTACCGCCGCCATCCCGGGATCCGGCCGCTCCAGCACGCCCTGGCCGGGATCAACGCGCACATCGGCCACGACCTGGCGCTCGCGGTGGTCGCCACCTGCGGTGAACTCGACTGCGAACCGCGGGCCCTGGAGTCGGACTTCGACCGGGTCGGCGACACGCTGGTCTCGCTGGAGGAGCACATCCGGGAGGACCTGATGCCGGGCCCGGACCTGCTGGAGATCGCCGACCCGCTGACCCACCTGGTCGGCTCGTGGAGCCTTGAGCGGGCCCGCGCCGGGGCCTGGTCGGCGGCCCGGCTGCTGTGGACGCTGCGCCGGGCGCCGGACCTGGCCGAGGAGTTCACCGACTCCCTGGACGCGGGCGTGGGCCTGGTCGGCCGCTGCCTGCTGACCCCGCGGGGCTGAGGCGCCGTCCGGCCCGGCCCGGCGCGGGCCGCCGGCCGGCCTGCGGATAGGTTCCGGCCATGACGACACTTCTCCTCGACGGCGGGCCGGTCGCCCCGGACGCCCCGGTCAGCCGGACCGGTGGCGTGCCGCTGGGCCCCGCCGGGATGGTCTGGCCCGTGTGCCGCGCATGCGCGGGACCGCTCCAGTTCCTCGCCCAGATCGTGCTCGACGCGGGCGTACTGGCCCTGTTCATGTGCGCGCACCGGCCCGGAGCATGCGAGCAGTGGAGCCCCTCCGCGGGCGGGAACCTGGCTCTGCTGCTGCCCGCCGGTGACCTGGTGCCCGTACCGGTGCCGCGCGGTGCGGATCCGGAGGTGCTGGGGCTGGGCGCCGTACGGGCGGCCGTGCCCGCCGGGGCCGCGGCAGAAGGGCGGGCGGTGCTGGGTTCGATCGGCGGGAAGCCCGAGTGGCTCCAGTACGACGAGACCCCCGAGTGCCCTTCGTGCGCACGGCCGATGGGGTTCGCGGCGGGCCTGGAAGAGGGACCGGACCCCGTCACGGCCATGAACTTCGGGTCCGGGCAGGCGTACGCCCACGTGTGCGGCGGGTGCGGCCGGGCGGCGCTGCTGTGGCAGTGCTGAGCGGGCCGGGCGCCCCGGGGACGGGGAGGCGGGTATGAGAACGGGCCGCCGGCCCGCGTGCTGACGGCGCGGGGCGGCGGCCCGTGATCGGGAGGCCCCCGGTCTGGGGGCCGGGAGGGTCAGTCCTCCGGGAGTTCGACCGGGGCGATCTCGTCGTAGACGTCGCCCGGGCCGGGGTTGGTGGAGTCGGTGGAACCGCCGAGGTGGTGCATGACGCCCCACACGGCGTTGAGGGCGGTCTGGACCGCGCCCTCGGCCCAGCCGGCCGTCCAGGAGATGTCGTCGCCCGCGAGGAAGATGCCGCGCTTGTCCTCGGGGAGGCGGTCCTGCATGAAGTGGGTGAACAGGCGTCGCTGGTAGCGGTAGTGGCCGGGGAGGTTGGCCTTGAACGCGCCCATGAAGTAGGGCTCGTCCTCCCAGGAGACGGTGACCGGGTTGCCGATGATGTGGCGGCGGATGTCGACCTTGGGGTAGATCTCGCCGAGGGACTTCAGCATGACCTCCATCCGCTCGTTCGCGGACAGCGGCAGCCACTTGAGGCTGTCGTCGCACCAGGTGTACGAGAGGCAGATGACGGCGGGCTTGTCCGGGCCGTTGTCGAGCAGGTAGGTGCCTCGGGTCATGCGGTCGGTCAGCGTCATCGACATGACGTCGCGGCCGGTCTCCTCGTCCTTGTCCAGCCAGAACGGCCGGTCGACGGGGACGAACAGCTTGGACGACTCCATGTAGTGGGTGCGCTCGATCGCCGTCCAGTGGTCGATCGGGAACAGCGTGTCGTCGCACTCGATCTTCGACAGGAGCATCCAGGACTGCGCCGTGAAGATCGCGGCGCGGTAGGTGCGGATGTCGCCGGAGGCGTCGGTGACGGTGATGCGGTTGCCGGCGGTGCGGTGCAGGCGGGTCACGGCGGGGCGCGGGGCGCCGTCGTGGAGGGTGGACAGGGAGGTGCCCTGGGCCCAGTGGACGATCTTCTCGGGCTCGCGCTCCCACAGGCGCAGCGGCAGCTGCTGGGAGCCGCCGACGATGCCGCGGTGGTGGTCGTCGGCCTCGGTGTAGACGACGCGCAGGATCTCCAGGATGGAGTTCGGGAAGTCGGTGTCCCAGCCGCCGGTGCCGAAGCCGACCTGGCCGAAGATCTCGCGCTTGCGGAAGGACTTGAAGGCCTCCGACTTGCAGAGGAAGCCGTAGAAGGTCTCGTCGTCGAACTTCTCGACGAGCTTGGCCCAGATCTCGCGGATGCGCGGGACGTCCCGCTCGCGCATCGCGGTGTTCATGTCGGAGAAGTCGGCGCCCTCGTCGAGGCAGGCGTTCCAGGCCTCGGCGACGTCGCGGTAGATCTGCGGGAGGTCGGCGATGGTCTCGGCGTAGTGCGTCTCGCCCTTGAGGTCGACGACCGTGGAGGGGGTGGCCTCGGCGAGCGGGTTCGGGAAGGGCTCGGTGACCAGGCCGACGAGGTCGATGTAGTGCTGCAGGGCCGTCGAGGAGGGCGGGAAGCGCATGGCGCCCATCTCGGCGGTGAGGCCCTCGGTCTCGGCGCCCTCGAAGCCGACGGTGCGCAGGCGGCCGCCGATCTGGTCGGCCTCGTAGACGACGGGCTTGAGGCCCATCTTCATGAGCTCGTAGGCGGAGATGATGCCGGAGAGACCGCCGCCGATGACGGCGACCTCGGTGCCGAACTCGGTCGCGGGTATCTGGCCGAGGCCCGCCGGGTGGGCGAGGAAGTCGTCGTAGGCGTACGGGAAGTCCGGACCGAACATGGTGATCGGCGGCTGTCCGTCGCTGTGCGGGACGGCGGTGGTGGGCACCGTGGACGTCATGGGGTACGACTCCTTGCGGGCAGGGCTCGGGGGTGGAGCGGCGGGGGTGGGGAGGGGTGCTGGTGCGGGTCAGACGAGCGAGGCGTAGAGCCCGGGCCGGCGGTCGCGCAGGTAGGGGTTGTTCTCGCGCGAGACGCTGAGCAGCTCGGGGTCGACCTCGCCGAGCACCATTTCCTCGCCGCGGCCGGCGCGGGTGCGGGTGGTGCCGTCGGGGCTCGCCAGGCAGCTCAGGCCGACGAACTCGAACTCGCCCTCGGGGCCGGTGCGGTTGACGTACGCGACGTACATCTGGTTCTCGAAGGCCCGGACGGGGACGAGGTGCTCGGCGACGAACTGGAAGGGGTGCATCTGGGCGGTCGGCACCAGGAGGAGGTCGGTGCCGGCGAGCGCGTGGGCGCGGACGTTCTCGGGGAACTCCACGTCGTAGCAGATCATGATGCCGATGCGGAGGCCGCCGAGCTCGGCCTGGACGACGGGGGTGTCGCCGGGGGTGAAGGCGTCCTGCTCGAAGCAGCCGAAGAGGTGGGTCTTGCGGTAGTTCGCGAGGGAGGCGCCGTCGGGGCCGATGAGCTGGGCGGAGTTGTAGACCGTCTCGCCGTCGCGCTCGGGGTAGCCGTAGAGGACCGCGAGTCCGTGGCGCCGGGCGATGTCGCCGATGGCCCGGGCGGAGTCGCCGTCGTGGGTCTCGGCGAGCCCGGGTACGGCGGCGAGGTCGAGGGCGTAGCCGGTCAGGAACATCTCCGAGGTGACCAGCAGCCCGGCCCCCGCCTGTGCGGCGCGCTCGGCGGCCTCGTCGAGCGCCTTGAGGTTCTCGGCGACGTCGCCGAGGACTCCGGAGCTCTGGAGGAGGGCGGTGCGCAGCGTGGGCATGGGCGTACCTCTGTGGCAGGAGGGGCGGGTGCGGTCCTATAGACGGTACGTTTCGCCCTCCCGGCGCAACAAGGCGCCGATGTTGCGCGCTGGTGTGCGATTCGTTGCGCGTTACGGGGCCCTGACGGCGATTCGTTGCGCGCCGCGCCGGGGAGACGGGCCGGTCGGCGGTCGGGAGCTGCCAGTAGGCGGCGAAGCCCCAGGTGGAGCGCGGTCTGCGCGGCCGGCCGGGCGGTGTGTTCGGCCTACGCCGGGGCGCCCGAGGTGAAGCGGCGCAGGAGCGGGGACAGGACGAGGACGGACTTCGTGCGTTCGACGAAGGGCTCGCCGGCGATGCGCTCCAGGACCCGCTCGAAGTGGCGCATGTCGGAGGCGAAGATCTGGACGAGGGCGTCCGCGTCGCCGGTGACGGTCGACGCGGACACCACCTCGGGGTACCGCTCCAGTCCTCGCCGGATGTCGTCCGGCGAGGTGTTGTGGCGACAGTAGATCTCGATGAAGCCCTCGGTCTCCCAGCCCATGGCGGCCGGATCGACGCGGACGGTGAAGCCGGTGATGGCGCCTTCGGCGCGCAGCCGGTCCACGCGCCGCTTGACGGCGGGGGCGGAGAGCCCGACCTCGGAGCCGATGTCCGCATAGGAGCGGCGGGCGTCCTCGGCGAGGGCGTGCACGATGCGTTCGTCGAGATCGTTCAGTCGCACGGGGGGTGAATCACTTCTGTTCAGCGACCTCCGCGGCCGGGGCGGCCACGGCGGCCACGGTGGCCAGGCTGGAGCGGCGCATGCCGTAGAAGAAGTAGATCACGAGCCCGACCGCCATCCAGCCACCGAACACCATCCAGGTGGCCATCGGCAGCTTGATCATGAGGTACGCGCAGAAGAGGAAGCCCAGGATCGGGGTGACCGGGAAGAGGGCGACCTTGAAGGTGCGGTTCATGTCGGGCCGGGTGTAGCGCAGGATGACGACGGCCACGTTGACCAGGCCGAAGGCGAAGAGCGTGCCGATGCTGGTGGCGTTGGCCAGCTCACCCAGCGGGATGAACGCGGCGAGCAGTCCGCAGAAGAGGCAGACGATGATCGTGTTGACCTTCGGCGTGCCGGTCTTCTCGTCGACCTTGGCGAAGGCCTTGGGCATCAGGCCGTCGCGGGACATGGCGAAGAGGATGCGGGTCTGGCCGTAGAGCACGGCGAAGACGACGCTGGCGATGGCGACGACCGCGCCGGCGGCCAGGATGACGCTCCAGAAGGAGTGGCCGGTGACGTTCTCCATGATCTGGGCCAGGGCGGCCTCGCTGCCCTCGAACTCCTGCCACGGCATGGCGCCGACGGCGACCAGGGCGACGAGGCAGTAGATCGCCGTGACGATCAGCAGCGACAGCATGATCGCGCGGGGCAGGTCCTTCTTCGGGTTCTTGGCTTCCTCGCCGGCGGTGGAGGCCGCGTCGAAGCCGATGTAGGAGAAGAAGAGCATGGAGGCGGCGACGCTGATGGCCGTGAAGCCGAGCGGGGCCAGCGGGGTGTAGTTGCCGGCCTTGATGCCCATGAAGCCGATGACGATGAAGAGCACCAGCGTCACGATCTTGACGGCGACCATGATCGTGTTGATCCGGGCGCTCTCCTTGGCTCCGCGGAGCAGGAAGACCATGCACAGGAGCACCACGACGAGGGCCGGGAGGTTGATGTAGCCGCCCTCGCCCAGCGGGGCGGAGAAGCCCTCGGGGATCGTGAGGCCGAGCGTACCGTCGAGCAGCTCGTTGAGGTACTGGCCCCAGCCGACGGCGACGGCCGCGACCGAGACGCCGTACTCCAGGACCAGGCACCAGCCGCAGACCCAGGCTATGAGCTCGCCCATGGTGGCGTAGGCGTAGGAGTACGAGGAGCCCGAGACCGGGATGGAGCCCGCGAGCTCGGCGTAGGAGAGCGCCGAGAACAGCGCGGTCAGGCCCGCGACGATGAAGGCGATGAAGACGGCCGGGCCGGCGATCGGGGTGGCTTCGCCGAGGACGACGAAGATGCCGGTGCCCAGGGTCGCGCCGATGCTGATCATGGTCAGCTGCCACATCGTGAGCGAACGCTTCAGCGCGCCGCCCTCACCCTGGCCGCCTTCGGCGACCAGCCGCTCGACCGGCTTGCGGCGGAGCAGCGGGTTGACGGGCCTACGGGCCTCGGAGGCGAGCGGTGGCGCCTGGCCGTGGTCGAGCACGAGGGGACTCCTTGTCACTGCGGATCGACAGAGGTCGGGGATGAGGCGTCGACCGCGACGGTCCGGAGCAGGACAGGGCCCGACGAGGGAAGGGCCTGGCATGGGGGACCGCCGAGCAGGCGATCCGCGCCACTCCACGTACAGCGAGTGAGCCTACGAGCTGAGTGATACCGCCCGTAATGGACCATCCTTGCACATTGACGCACGATCGTTGCGCGGATCGGTCACGGACAGTTGTTTGTTGCGTAGGGATGATCGATCGCTGCGCAGGCCGCCGAAAACCCCCATTCTTGACACCTCGTCAGATCTGCCGCAGTGTGCCGCCCTGGATCCGGCCGCGGCCCCCGCGGGAACCGGGCGGGGGCCGGCGGTGGAATCCGGGTCCGCGCGGGGTACGGGTGAACGCGGTGGCACCGGCGGTGACGGGGCAGGCGCCCGGGTGGACGGCGGGGCCGGCGCGGAGTCCCCTGTCCGACGATCGGAGGCGAAGGATGAGCGCACCGGTGCACGACGAGGGCAGACCCGGTCCGTGGCAGGACGCGGAGCGGTACGGGGTTCCGGGCGCACGGCAGAAAGCGCGGCAGGGAGGGGGGCGCGGAGCGGGACAGGATGCCTGGCAGGATCCGCAGCCCTTCCTGCGCGGCGTCGCCTGGCTGGACAAGGGCCGGCCGGTGCGTGCCGACCCGGCGGACACGATGCGGCTGCCCTGGGACACCGGCGAGCGGGCCACCCTGCCCATCGGGGTCCGGCTGGAGTTCACCACCGAGACCGCCCGGGCCGTCGAGATCCGCTACCGGGCCACCGTGCCCGGCCCCACGGACGCCCTGCGCGACCTCGCGCACGGCTTCGCCCTGTGGGACCGCCACGGGGTGGTCGGCGAGGTGTTCACCGAACCGGCCGCGGAGGCCGTCGTACGCATCGGACTCGGTGCCGGCGACGGCCCCTTCCACGGCCCGTTCACCCTTCACCCTCCCGAGAACCAGTCCCCGCTCGTCCTCGGCCTGCGCGGCATCGGCGGCCCCCTCTCCCCCGCACCGCCCGCGCCGCGCTGGGTGGTGCACGGCGACTCCATCACCGAGGGCTGGTGGTCCACCCGCCCCGCCCACGGCTGGCCCGCCGTCGCGGGCCGCGCCCTCGGCTGGGACACCGTCAACCTCGGCTACGCGGGCGCCGCACGCGGCGAACTGGCCACCGCCGAACAGCTCGCGGGCCTGCCCGCGGACATCCTCACCCTCGCGTTCGGCACCAACTGCTGGTCCCGAGTGCCCTTCTCGGCACCGCTGCTGTACGAGACCACGCGCGCCTTCCTCGAACTGGTCCGCCAGGGGCACCCGCGGACCCCCCTGCTGCTGGTCTCCCCCGTCCTGCGGCCCGACGCCGAACGCACCCCGAACAAGCTCGGCGCCACCCTGGGCGCCCTGCGCGATGCGATGGAGCGCGCCGCCCGGGACCGGATCGCCGCCGGCGACGACCGGCTCGCCGTCCTCCCGGGCCGTGAGCTGCTGGGACCCGAGCACCTCGCGGACGGGCTGCACCCCAACGACTCCGGACACCAGGTGCTCGGCCTCGCTGTGGCCACGGCCCTGCGGCGCGCCGGGTTCGGCGCGGGGTGAGTGAAACAGCCCACACCGGACGCGGTGAACAGATCCCGCCCACCGGGGCGTGTCCTGTGCACAGTTGCCGCCGCTGGGGGCGGCGGTACGACAGACACGATGTGGGAGAGATCAACATGGGCATGAAGCGCGCAACCACCTTCGCCGCGGCCGCCGTCGCCGTCGTCCTGGCGGCCAGCGCCTGCGGCCCGTCGGACTACAAGGCTTCGGACTCGACGCAGCCCGCCGGAGCCGCAGCCGAGGCCGCCCCGGCGGCGGCCGGCCCGGGCAACCAGCCCGGCGGCCAGCTGGCGGCATCCGTCACCGAGCAGCTCGGCTCCGTCCTCACCGACAGCGCGGGCCTGACGCTCTACCGCTTCGACAAGGACACCGCGAAGCCCCCGAAGTCGAACTGCGAGGGGGACTGCGCGAAGACCTGGCCGGTGGTCGCGGCCGGTGACGTCACCGCCGCCTCGGGCATGGACCCCTCGCTGCTCGGCGAGGTGGCGCGCGGCGACGGCACGAAGCAGCTGACGGTGGCGGGCTGGCCCGTGTACCGCTTCAACAAGGACGCCAAGCCGGGTGACATCAAGGGGCAGGGCGTCGGCGGGGTGTGGTTCGCGTTCGGCCCGGACGGCAAGAAGGCGGCGAAGGGGGCCCCGGCCGAGGCCGCCCCGGCGCCCGCCGCCTCTGCCGCCCCGGGGGAGGCCGCCCCGGCGGAGGCACCCCCGGCGCAGGCGGCGGAGGGCCTGTCCGTGGCGAAGGACCCGAAGCTGGGCGAGCACATCGTCGACGGCAAGGGGATGACCGTCTACCGCTTCAAGAAGGACTCTGCCTGGCCGATGGTCTCCAACTGCGTGGGCGACTGCGTGGCCAAGTGGCCGGTCGTGCCCCCGGTGGACAAGGCGAACGCCAAGGGCATCACGCAGAAGAACTACCTCGTCCTGGACCGCCCGGACGGCAAGAAGCAGCAGACCGTCGACTGCTGGCCCGTCTACACCTTCTCGGGTGACAAGAAGCCCGGTGACACCAACGGACAGGGCGTGGGCGGCACCTGGTACGCCGTCTCCCCCGACGGCAAGCTGATCACCGTCCAGTAGCCCGTCCGGTCCCCCGACCCCCCACCACGGTCCGCGCGGCCCCTGCCCCACCTCCCCCCGGGCAGGGGCCGCGCCCCGTTCCGCCCCTCGGGAGTGCGCCGGGCACCCCCTAAACTCGGCGGCATGCTGCGAGTGCTCGCTGTCGACGACGAGAAGCCGCTCCTGGAGGAACTCCTCTACCTGCTGCGCTCGGACCCCCGCGTGCGCAGCGCGGAAGGCGCCTCGGACGCAACCGAGGCGCTGCGCCGGGTCACACGGGCGCTGGAGTCCGGGCCGGACGGGCCCGACGGCATCGACGTGGTGTTCCTCGACATCCACATGGCCGGTCTGACCGGGCTGGACATCGCCCGGCTGCTGACCGGGTTCGCGCGGCCGCCGCTGATCGTGTTCGTCACCGCCCACGAGGGGTTCGCCGTACAGGCCTTCGACCTCAAAGCCGTGGACTACGTACTCAAGCCGGTGCGGCCGGAGCGGCTGGCGGAGGCCGTCCGGCGGGCCTGCGCACAGCTGGGCCGGCCCGAGCAGGTGCCGGCGGCCGCCGCGACCGCGTCGGGCCCGCCCGCCGTGGTCGCGGCGCCACGGCCGGCCCCGGAGACGGCCGTCGCCGACCGGGGCCCGGAACATATCGCGGTCGAACTGGGCGGCGTGACCCGCTTCGTGGCGATCGCCGACATCGCCTACGTCGAGGCGCAGGGCGACTACGCCCGCCTGCACACCGACGGGGGCAGCCATCTGGTGCGGATCCCGCTGTCCACGCTGGAGGAGCGGTGGGGGGCGCGCGGGTTCGTGCGGATCCACCGACGTCATCTGGTGGCGCTGGCCCGGATCGACGAGCTCCGGCTGGACTCCGGCAGCACCACCGTCCGGGTGGGGGCGGCCGAACTCCAGGTGAGCCGCAGGCATGCGCGGGAGCTGCGCGACCTGTTGATGCGGCAGGCGACCGGCTGAAACCGGTCGCCGGATGGCCCCGTACGGCCCCTTCGGGCGACCGCCGGGCGCGGGGCGGATGCCGTTCGCCGCGCCGGGAGGGGCGTACGGCGATCCACGGGAGCCGCCTGCCGCACCGGTGTCGGGAACGGGCCGCCGATGCCGTCACCGCTGCGTATCGTGGATCTTCCCGGCGCGGGAGGAGCGAGATGTCCGAGGTCCAGGCGCTGGTCGACACCCTGAGCGGGCTGCCGCGCAGGCGTCCGGCGGGGCCCGCCGAGGCCGAGGTGCTGCTCGCCCTGCTGCGCAGCGCGGCCGCCCGCTGGGCGGACATCCTGTACGAGGCCGGCGAGGGCGTCCGCGATCAGGTCCCGCCGCGCGCGGAGGCGGCGTTGACGCTGGCCTTCCGGCGGGCGGAGGAGTCGTACGTGGAGCTGGAGATCGCCCTGCGCGACTGCGCCGAGCACCGCGGCCCGGCCGTCTGAGCGGTGGCGGACCCGCGGGGTCCGAATCGCGCCTGTCGCCCGGTCGGGGGCGTGCGTAGACTCCGGTCACCCCGCCTCACCCCGCCCCCCGGCCGAAGGACCGCCCCGGTGAACCAGACGTACGCGCTGACCGCGGTCGCCGTCGTCGTCCTGGCCACGCTGCTGGTCGGCGCCCTGGGCCTGCGGATATCCCGGACCACCTCCGACTTCTACGTGGCCTCGCGCACGGTGGGGCCGCGGCTGAACGCGGCGGCCATCAGCGGGGAGTACCTCTCCGCGGCGTCCTTCCTCGGGGTGGCCGGGCTGGTGCTGCTCCAGGGGCCGGGGATGCTCTGGTACCCGGTGGGCTACACCGCCGGGTACGTGGTGCTGCTGGTGCTGGTGGCGGCTCCGCTGCGGCGCTCCGGCGCGTACACGCTGCCCGATTTCGCGGAGGCGCGGCTGGAGTCCCGGGCGGTACGCCGGATCGCGGTGCTGTTCGTGGTCGGGGTCGGCTGGCTGTACCTGCTGCCGCAGTTGCAGGGGGCCGGGCTGACCCTGGAGATCCTCACCGGGGCTCCGCACTGGGTGGGCGGGCTGGTCGTCGCCTGTGTGGTGAGCGTCGCGGTGGCCGCCGGGGGGATGCGCAGCATCACCTTCGTGCAGGCCTTCCAGTACTGGCTCAAGCTCACCGCCCTGCTGGTCCCGGCGTTCTTCCTGATCGCCGCATGGGCCGGGGACGGAGCGCCGCGGGCCGCCTTCGACGCCCCGGCGGTCTTCCGGGAGCGCACGTCGGTGACGCTCGCGCAGGACGTGCGGCTGTCGGTGAAGGAGCCGCTCGCGGTGACGGTGACCGGGCAGGTCGACGGGCGCAGCCATGTGTCGGTGCCGCTGGTGCTGGCCGCCGGCGAGCATTCCGTACGGGCCCGCACGCGGCTGGAGTTCGCCCCGGACGCGCCGGTGCCGGACGCCCGGGCGGAGCCGGGGGCGGGGGTGGGCACGTGGTCGGAGCCGCCGTCCGGGGAGCTGCGGGAGTACCGGCTGTACGCCACGTACGGGCTGATCCTGGCGACGTTCCTCGGGACGATGGGGCTGCCGCACGTCGCGGTGCGGTTCTACACCAGCCCCGACGGGCGGGCGGCGCGGCGGACGACGCTGGTGGTGCTGGGGCTGGTCGGCGTCTTCTACCTGCTCCCGCCGGTGTACGGGGCGCTGGGCCGGATCTACGCCCCCGAGCTGGCGCTGACGGGTGACGCGGACGCGGCGGTGCTGGTGCTGCCCGAGCGGATGCTGGGCGGGCTGCTGGGCGAGTTGCTGGGGGCACTGCTGGCCGGGGGCGCCTTCGCGGCGTTCCTGTCGACGGCGTCGGGGCTGACCATGGCGGTGGCCGGGGTGCTGCACCAGGACGTGCTGCCGAAGTGCGGGGTGCGCAGTTTCCGCTGGGCGGCGCTGGTGGCGATCCTGGTGCCGCTGGGCGGGGGCGCGGCGGCCACGGAGGTGCCGGTGGCGGATGCGGTGGGGCTGGCGTTCGCCGTGTCGGCCTCGTCGTTCTGCCCGCTGCTGGTGCTGGGGATCTGGTGGCGCGGGCTGACCCCGCAGGGGGCGGTGGCCGGGCTGGTCACCGGCGGCGGGGCGGCGCTGGGCGCGGTGCTGGCGACGCGGGCCGGGCTGGCTCCGTCGGGCTGGACGCACACGGTGCTGTCCTGGCCGGCGGTGTGGTCGGTACCGCTCGGGTTCCTGACGATGGTGGCGGTGTCGCTGGCCACCAGGGCCCGGATTCCGGCCGGGGCGGCGGCCACGCTGGCCCGGCTGCACCTGCCGGAGGTCGTGGCCGGGGACCGGGCGGGGGACCGGCGGTGACCGGGGCGGGGCAGGCCCTGGCCGCCGTGCTGGCGGTGGTGGGTGCGGCCGTGATGCTGGGCGCCGGCTGGGTGGCGGGGCGCTGGCACGCGCGCCGCGGGGAGCGCCTGGTGGGCCTGGACCTGGGGACCCCGGTGGAGCGGGCCACCTTCCACACGCTGCACACGGCTTCGCTGGCCGCTCCCCCGCTGCGCGCCGGGCTGACCGAGGACGCTGCCCGCAAGGCCGCCCGGCGGCTGCGGTCGCTGCTGGGGACGGAGGCGTTGTGCCTGACGGACCGGGATGTGGTGCTGGCGTGGGACGGCCCGGGCGCCGACCACCACCAGCGGCGGGCGATGGCCCGGGTGGCGGTGATGCTGGAGTCCGGGCGCAGCCAGAGCGTGCGGACCGGGTGCCAGCGGCCCGACTGTCCGCTGAAGTGGGCGGTGTTCGCGCCGCTGACCGGCGAGGACGGGGTGCTGGGCGCGCTGGTGGCGTACGGGTCTCGGGAGTCGGCGGTGCTGGTGCGGGCGGCGACGGAGGTGGCGCGGTGGGTGTCGGTGCAGTTGGAGCTGTCCGAGCTGGACCGCTCGCGGACCCGGCTGATGGAGGCGGAGATCAAGGCGCTGCGGGCGCAGATCTCACCGCACTTCATCTTCAACTCGCTGGCCGCGATTGCGTCGTTCGTGCGGACCGATCCGGAGCGGGCGCGGGAACTGCTGCTGGAGTTCGCGGACTTCACGCGGTATTCCTTCCGGCGGCACGGGGACTTCACCACGCTCGCGGAGGAGTTGCGTTCCATCCAGCAGTATCTGGCGCTGGCGGGGGCCCGGTTCGGTGACCGGCTGAAGGTGACGTTGCAGGTGGCGCCGGAGGTGCTGCCGGTGGCGCTGCCGTTCCTGTGTCTGCAGCCGCTGGTGGAGAACGCCGTCAAGCACGGCCTGGAGGACTCCACGAAGGAGTGCCGGGTCACGATCACGGCGCAGGACGCGGGCCCCGACGCGGTGATCACCGTCGAGGACAACGGGGTCGGGATGGATCCGGCCCTGCTGCGCCGGATCCTGGCCGGGGAGCGCGGGGCGGCCTCGACGGGGGTCGGGCTGCCCAACGTCGACGAGCGGATCCGGCAGGTGTACGGGGACGCGTACGGCCCGGTGATGGAGACGGGGATCGGCGCCGGCATGAAGGTGACGGTACGGATCCCCAAGTACCGGGCGGGTGTGCACAGTTCGCCGTCGGGGCCGGTCCTGCCGCCGCGGCCGTGAACGCCCGTGGCCCCCGGGTCCGTCCGTGGTGGACGGACCCGGAAGCGCTCGTACTGGACGTACGTGGCTTTCGGCCGGTGCGGCGAGAGTGCGTGTCGGACGTCGCGACGGGACGAACGTCGCCTGACGCGGCACTAGGTCCTGTCTGGAGTTCCGGCGCGGGAGAAGGAGCGGCGTCTGGTGCCGTCGGATCCAAGGCGGAGGAGGGAGTCGACGCGGAGCGTCGGCGACTGACGACAACGCCCGAAGCGGCGGTGCCGGACGCCGCAACGCCGCGGGGGAACTCCAGACAGGGACTAGCTCCAGCTGGCGTGGAGCGGCTTGCCCTCGGCGTAGCCGGCGGCGGACTGGATGCCGACCACGGCCTTCTCCTCGAACTCCGCGAGGGAGCCGGCACCGGCGTAGGTGCAGGAGGAGCGGACGCCCGCGATGATCGAGTCGATCAGGTCCTCGACGCCCGGGCGGGCCGGGTCGAGGAACATGCGCGAGGTGGAGATGCCCTCCTCGAACAGGCCCTTGCGGGCACGGTCGTACGCCGACTCCTCGCTCGTGCGGTTCTGCACCGCGCGGGCGGAGGCCATGCCGAAGGACTCCTTGTAGAGGTGGCCCTCGGCGGACTGCTGGAGGTCACCCGGGGACTCGTACGTCCCGGCGAACCAGGAGCCGATCATGACGTTGGAGGCACCGGCGGCCAGCGCCATCGCCACGTCGCGCGGGTGACGGACGCCGCCGTCGGCCCAGACGTGCTTGCCGTACTTCTTGGCCTCGGCCGCGCACTCAAGGACCGCGGAGAACTGCGGTCGGCCGACGCCGGTCATCATGCGGGTGGTGCACATGGCGCCGGGGCCCACGCCGACCTTGATGATGTCCGCGCCGGCGTCGATGAGGTCCTTGACGCCCTCGGCGGCGACGATGTTGCCGGCCACGATCGGGACCTGCGGGTCCAGGGCGCGGACGGCCTTGATCGCGTTGATCATCGACTCCTGGTGGCCGTGCGCCGTGTCGATGACGAGCGTGTCCACGCCCGCGTCGAGCAGCTGCTTGGCCTTGGCCGCGAAGTCGCCGTTGATGCCGACGGCGGCCGCGATGCGCAGCTTGCCGTTCGCGTCGGTGGCGGGGGTGTAGAGGGTCGCGCGCAGGGCGCCCTTGCGGGTGAGGATGCCGACGAGCTTGCCGTCCGCGTCGACGGCCGGGGCCAGCTTGCGGTGGCCGGCGTCGAGCTTGTTGAAGGCCTCGCGGGGGGCGATGTCGGCGTCGATGAGCAGCAGCTCCCTCGACATGACCTCGGAGAGCTGGGTGAAGCGGTCGACGCCGGACAGGTCGTGCTCGGTGACGACGCCGACCGGGCGGCCCTCGCCGTCGACGACGACGCCGGCGCCGTGGGCGCGCTTGGGCAGGAGGGACAGCGCGTCGGCGACGGTCTGGGTGGGCGCCAGCGTGATCGGGGTGTCGAGCACGAGGTGGCGGGTCTTCACCCAGGAGATGACGTCGGTGACGACCTCGATGGGGATGTCCTGGGGGATGACCACGATGCCGCCGCGGCGGGCGACGGTCTCGGCCATCCGGCGGCCGGCGATGGCGGTCATGTTCGCCACGACCAGGGGAATGGTGGTGCCGGTCCCGTCGGGCGAGGAGAGGTCGACGCCCTGGCGGGAACCGACCGCGGAGCGGCTCGGCACCATGAACACGTCGTCGTACGTCAGGTCGTACGGCGGCTTCAGGTCATTGAGGAAACGCACGTGCTGAACATCCCAGTCAATCGGAGGTGCCTCGACAGGGTGCAGCCGAGGAAACGCACGTACTTCATTCTCCCACGCCCCGGCGTTCATGCCGCCCGGGCCGAACGTCCAAAGCGGTCCGGACCGGGTGGTGGTTTCCTACGGGACCCTGGCCCCGCGGGGGTGCGGCAGGCCGTTGCCACAAGGGGCGGGATGCACCGGTCCGGGTCACAGTGGAGGGGTCTGGACGGGTCCCGGCGTGTCCGGGCCGAGCAAGCATGGAGGATCCATGGCGGCGACGACGCGGGACGAGGCACCCATCGCGGTGGAGGGCGGCGGGCTGGAGGTGCGGGTGCAGGAGATCGGCGGCGACCTGACCGTCGGGTTCTTCCGGCTCCCGAAGGGCACCGATCTCACGGAGGCGCTCAAGGGGCTTCCCGACGACATGTGCCCGTGCCCGCACTGGGGCTACCTCCTCAAGGGCCGCCTGCTGATGCGGACCGGGGACGGGGAGGAGGTGTACGAGGAGGGGCAGGCCTTCTACTGGGGTCCGGGGCACATCCCCGTGGCGCTCGCCGACACGGAGTACGTCGACTTCTCCCCGACCGCCGAGTTCCACCGCGTGGTGGAGCACGTCAGGGGCGGGGCGGGCTGAGGACGGCCGCGGGGCGGCTGGCGGGCGCGGGGCGGTGGTGGATGGGTGCGGCGCCGCCGGTCAGCGGGAGCGCCGTGCCGCCGTGCCGGAAGGCCGTGAACTCGGCGGCGATGGCCAGGGCGGTCTCCTCGGGGGTGGCGCCGCCGAGGTCGAGGCCGATGGGTGAGCGCAGCCGGGCCAGGGCGGCGTCCGTCACCCCTTCCTCGCGCAGCCGTCCGGCGCGCTCGGCGTGGGTGCGCCGTGATCCCATGGCGCCCACGTAGCCCAGCGGCAGCCGCAGGGCCAGCTCCAGCAGCGGTACGTCGAACTTCGCGTCGTGGGTGAGTACACAGACGGCGGTACGGGAGTCCAGCCGGCCCGCCTCCCACTGCGCGGCCAGGTGCCGGTGCGGCCAGTCGACGACCACCTCGTCGGCTTCGGGGAAGCGCGCCGGGGTCGCGAAGACGGGGCGGGCGTCGCACACGGTGACCCGGTGGCCCAGGAAGGCGCCGATCCGGGCCAGGGCGGCGGCGAAGTCGATGGCCCCGTAGACGATCAGCCGGGGCGGTTCCGCGGCGGACTCGACGAGCAGGGTCAGGGGCTCTTCGCACAGCCCGCCCGCGGTGCCGAGCTCGACGGTGCCGGTGCGCCCGGTGAGCAGCAGGGCGCGGGCCCGGCCGGCGGCGGCCCGGTCGAGGGCGGGGCCGCCGCCGAGGCCGCCCTCGTAGGAGCCGTCGGCGTGGACGGCGAGCGCCCGGCCGACCTGGCGCGGGGGGCCGCAGACCACGCGGGCGAGCGCGGCCCGGGTGCCGTCGGCGGCGGCGTCGAGGACCGAGCCGAGGACGGGCCGGACCGGGTCGCGGCCGCGGACCGGGGTGACCAGGACGTCGAGGACGCCGCCGCAGGTCAGGCCGACGGCGAATGCGTCGTCGTCGCTGTAGCCGAAGCGGTGCAGGCCGCCCCGCCCGGAGGTGATCGCGTCGAGGCAGAGCTCGTGGACGGCGGACTCCACGCAGCCTCCGGACAGGGAGCCGAGCGCGGTGCCCCGGTCGTCGACGGCGAGTGAGGCGCCGGGGCCGCGTGGTGCGCTGCCGCTGACGGCGACGACGGTGGCCAGGGCGAATTCGCGGCGTGCGGCGCACCACACGCGTAGCTCTTCGGCGATGTCGAGCATCAGCGGATGTATTCGCGGCGCGGGGTCTGTCCGGGCAGGTGCGGGTGCGGCGGCAGCACTGCGGGGGTGGCCGGGCGGGCTGCGGCGGAGCGGGGTGCGAGGGTGGCCGGCCGGGTGAGGGCGGCGGGGCGTGCGGGGCCGGGGTGGCGGTCGTGGGCGTGGGGGCGTGCGCCGAGGAGTTTCGCGGCGTGGGCGACGCTCGCCAGGGTGGCGTGGTGGTGCCAGCCGCGGAAGGAGCGGCCTTCGAAGTCTCGGATGCCGACCGGTTCGCAGGTCTCGGTGAAGTCCAGGGAGACCCGGTCGGTGAGTTTGGCGAGCAGGAAGAGCTGGGCGAGCGGCCGGTCCCCGATGTTGGTGATCCAGAACTCGGAGGGCAGCAGGGCCGCTTCGCTCCAGGCTCCGAGGAGCAGCAGCGGGGTGGGTGAGATGGGTGCGGGGCGGTCCTCGCAGGGGGTGGCGACGATGGGGGCCGAGGTCAGCAGGGTCACCGCTCCTTCGGCCCGGCCGTGCCGGGTCCATTCGACGACGCGGCGCTGGGAGCGCAGGGAGTCGATGAGTTCGCGTGCGGGGGCGGTGTGCGGGCCGGGTTTGTGGCGGCCCGCACCGCCGAAGGAGACGGGCAGCGAGCCGTCGACCTTGAAGACGAAGGGGATGTCCTGGAGGGTGAAGGAGTCGATGCTCTGCGGCAGATCGCAGTTGGCGACCTCCATCACCACGGGCCGGCGCTGGAGTTGCCAGGTGGCGGCCATCCGCTGGACGGCGTGTACGGCGTCCTGGGCGGGGGTGAGGGAGCGGGCGGTGTCCGGGATGCCGGCCTGCCTGCGGCGCATGAGTTCGCTGGTCCAGGGTCCGGGAAGGGTGAGGGTCCACTCGACGGGGAAGCTGGCCTCGCTGGAGGCGAGCCAGATCCCGCTGGCCTGCTGGCAGTTGGCGGTGCGGCCGAGCTGGGGGACGAACTGCCGGCCGACGCCGACCGAGCGGTCGCCGGCCTTCTCTATGACCATGGGCTGGAGCACCCAGGCCAGGGGGCGCTGCGCGGTGCGTTCGAGGTGCTGGGCGAGGGAGCGCCGCACGGGCGTCCAGTCCCAGGGGGACTTGCTGATGAACTGCTGCAGGCTCTGCTCGACGGAACTCGCTCCGGTTCCGGCGATGTTACGGATTGTTTTCTTCCCATTGGTCCGCACGAGGCCGTTCAGATAAACACGGGCCCAGTTTCGCTGGTCCCGCCGGGGTAAGGACTCAAAGAGAAGAGAGATCATGACATCGATCAATTCGCAGGCTTCCTTGACGGAATCCTCCGGCAGGACTGCGCGAGCCATCTGGGCCTCCCCCGCGACCAGCTAGATCCGATACCCTACGTGACCGCGGAGAACGGCCGTAGGCCCCTGCGGCTACTTCCTGAGGTCGCTGGCAGATTCGCGCCGCTCTTCCTCTACCACGAGGGGGATGGGGATCTGGTTCGCCGCATAGTAGATCGCGATCAGGAAATGTGCGACAAGCGTGAGCGGTGCGGAGAAGAAGGCCAGGACGACCGTGCAGGGGTAGGCGATGGCACCGAGGCCGAAACGCATCCTCGTGGCCCGTGCGCCGTCCTTGTCCACCTGTTCGTGGAAGAGGTGGCCGACCCGGGTGACGTACCACCAGAAGAGCAGGAACGCGGCGGCGTAGGCCACGGTGACGAGGCTGTAGAGGACGGCCGCCGGGTTGGCGGAGCCGCCTTCGGTGAGGTGCTCGGCGAGCACGTTGGTGGTGTACGGGATCACCGAGACCACCATCAGCACCATCAGGTTCAGGAACAACAGCGGCCGGTCGACCCGCTTGAGGTGACTGAAGATGGTGTGGTGGTTCACCCACATCACGCCGATGATGAGGAAGCTCACCACATAGGCGGCGTAATGCGGCCACTGTTCACGGACTCCGTGCCAGAAGGCCGAGCCGGTTTCTTCCGGAACCTTTAATTCCAGGACGAGGATCGTGATGATGATGGCGAATACTCCGTCACTGAATGCCTCGACCCGCCCGGTTTCATTTCCCATGACCTCCCCTTTGCCGTTTCTCTACACTCGCACCGTGGGCCGCACATACGGGGAGGGCGCGTTCACTCACCCTCCCCGCACACGCTACCCAGATTTCCGGTCTCAGCCGCCGAATCCGGCGGTCTGGCGCCAGATTCGGCCATCGCGGACCACGAGTGTCCCGAACGCGTGCTCCGGTTCACCGTTCAGGTTCATGATCGCCCGGTAGAAGATGGTGTCCTCGGTCTCGATGTACTCCTGCAGTTCCACCAGCGTGGGCTTCACGCTGAGATAGCCGGTGAACGTCTCGCGGACCGCTTCGATGCCCACCGAGGCGCCCTCGAAGCGCAGCAGCACCGCGTCGTCGGTGTAGTTCTTCATCACCGCCTCGATGTCCAGGGCGGCCAGCGCCTCCATCTGGCGGACGAACACCGGGTGCAGCGTGGAGATGTCGTACGTGGCCATGTCGACTCCGTTTCAGCTGGGTGTGCCCGGGGCGGGTGCGGCTCCCTGGGCGGTCTCGGGTGTTTGCGCAGGTACGCAGGACTGGGCGCGGCCGGCGAAGGGCAGCCGGACGACCATCCGGGTCTCGCCGGGCCGCGAGCGGGCGGTGAGCGACCCGTGGTGCCGCTGGGTCACGATGCGGTAGCTGAGGTGCAGCCCCAGGCCCGTGCCCTTGCCCACGTCCTTGGTCGTGTAGAAGGGTTCGAAGATCCGCGGCAGGACTTCCGCGGGAATGCCGCGGCCGGTGTCGGTGACCTCCACGACCAGGCACACGCCCTCGGACCGGGCGCTCAGCGTCAGTACGCCGGAGCCCTCCATGGCCTCGACGGCGTTGTCGACCAGGTTGGTCCACACCTGGTTCAACTCGCTCGGATAGCCCGTCAGTTCGGGCAGGTCCGGCTCGTACGCACGCACGATGCTGATGCCGTCGAGCTTGGCACGCAGCACGACCAGCGTGTTCTCCAGTCCCTCGGTCACCGGGAAGCGCTGCTCGGGCGCCCGGTCGAGATTGGCGTAATCCCGGGTGGCGGAGACGAGCTGGGAGATCCTGGGACCCGCGGCCCGCAGCTCGGCGGCGAGCGAGCGGGTCTCCAGCAGCGCCGCCAGGTGGTCGAGCGCGCACGCGAGGGACTCCTTGCCGATGTCCTGCGTCCGCCGCAGCAGCCAGTCCAGTTCCAGTCCGAGGTCGGAAACGCCCGAGCCGAGCAGGCCGGACCGTTCGGCGCCGGCTCCTTCGGCCCAGTCGGCGATCTCCTCCTCCGCGTCGGCCTGGGCCAGCGGGTCGGTGGTGGCCGGCGGCGGCAGCGTGTCCAGTTCCGCGGCGAGCCGGTCGAGGACCGAGCGCTCGGCGGGGCCGGCGGCCGCTCCCCAGTCCTGGGCGGTCCGGGTGAGCCGGTCCAGGGCGGGCGCCAGTTCCTGCGCGGCCCGGGCGACGGCGGCCGCCGGGTTGTTCAGCTCGTGCGCGAGCCCGGCGGCGAGTGTGCCGAGCGCCTCCACGGTGGCCCGTTTGCGGGCCTGCACCTCGGAGGACTTGATGCGCCAGGCCAGGACGGGGATCAGTACGGCGGCCACCCCGTGGCAACGCGTGAGCATCTCAAAGAAGACCGCCTTGGGGTAGGCCACCACGGTGGTCGACGGGCCGCTCGCGGCGGCCGTGGCCACGTACGCGCCGTCCGTCAGCAGCGGCAGTTCGCCGGTGAACCGGTGGGCGGCCGCAGGCTTGCCGTCGTGGCCCTCGGAGGCGGCGCCCTCCTCCTCGGTGGAGTGCCGGGTGAGGACCTCCTCCCGGCCGTCGACGATTTTGGTGACGACGAGCCCGCCCGAGAGCAGGACGTGGAAGCCGGTGGCCTCCTCTCCGTCCCGGAAGAGGACCTCCCCGTCGGAGAGGACCTGCGGCCGGGAGACCGAGACCAGCCAGTCCAGCTGCTCCTCGGTGATCCCCGCGAAGACCTCCAGCCCGCGCAGGGCGGAGCGCAGCTCCGGTGCGGTCATGTCCGGGGTGTTCATGCGGTGCTCCCCTCGGCCTTGGTACGGGCGGCCAGGCGCAGGGTGGCCAGCAGGGCCACCGCGCACACCGCGGCGACGGCGGCCATGAAGCCGACCGAGGTGCGGTGCAGGCCGTGGATGTTGGTCAGCATCCCGGCGAGTACGGCCGGCACACTCATCGCGAGGTACGCGAAGACGTACACGGCGGCGGTCAGTTCTCCCCGGTGGGCCGGTTCGGCGAGCCCGCTCAGCGCCCGGAAGGCGCCGAGGAAGGCGGCTCCCCAGCCGCTGCCGAGGACGGCCGTGGCCACCAGGAACACGGTGGCCGAGCCCAGTGCCAGCGCGAGCAGCACCAGCGCGAGTCCGGTGAGCAGGCCGAGCAGTCCGATGACTGCGGTGCGCAGTGCCCCGGTGTGGCCCAGCATGAGCTGGGCGGCGGTGGCGGCGCCGGCGAGCAGTGCGACCGTGGCGCCGCCGACGAGGTAGTTGGCGGACTGCAGCAGGGACAGGGCCAGGTGCGGGCCGAGCGAGAGGTAGAAGCCGCCCACGGACCAGACGGCCACGATGGTCAGGACGAGGACGGCGAAGGGGCCCCGGGCGCCTGCCGGGACGTGGATCCGGTGCGGGAAGACCCGCAGCCTGGCGCCGGCGTCGGCGCCGGGAGCGCTCTCTCGCATGCGGACGACGCCCACCAGGGTGACGGCGAAGGCCCCGATGAGCAGCAGATAGCTGAGGACGGTCGGTGCGGGCGCGTACTGGACGAGCAGTCCGGCCCCGATCCCGCCGAGCCCGATGCCCACGGTCGGGCCGGCGCTGTTGACCTGGGCGCCGAGTGCGGGACGTGCGGCGGGGCTGAGTTCCAGCAGGGCCGCGCCCATCGCACCGGTGGCGAGGCCCACGGCGAGCCCCTGCACGGCGCGGGCGGCGAGGAGCAGTCCGAGCCCCTGGGCTCCGGCGAAGAGGGCCATCGAGACGATCGCCAGGACCAGTGCGGCGCCCAGGACCGGGCGCCGGCCCAGGGTGTCGGAGAGGGAGCCGAAGAGCAGCAGCCCGGCCAGCACGGTGACGGCGTACAGGGCGAAGACCACCGTGATCGTGCCGGAGGACAGGTCCCACTTCTGCTGGTAGAGCACGTAGAGGGCGGAGGGCACGGAGGAGGAGAGCATCAGCAGCACGAGGACGGCGGCCGCCACCCAGAAGCCGGAGCCTCTGGGTGCACTGGCCGCGCGGGCGGCTGGGTGCACGGTCGTCCCCGTGGTCGTTTTGGACGGTTCGGCCACTGCTTCACTCAACTCCCCCGTGATGGGCTCCTGGTCGGGCCCGTGGTCGGACGGTCAGGCGAGGGCCCGCTCGGCCCTCTGCAGTGCTCGGGCGGTGAGGACCCCCGCGAGGTGGCCGAGGTATTCGGCCGAGGTGCCGCGTCCGGGGACGAACAGCTCGCGGGGTTCGGCGCGGAAGGCGGCGAGTACGGCTTCCGTGCCGTACGGGCCGCCGCGCAGCCGGTCCTCGACCCCGCGCAGGCGCAGGGGCCGGGGGGTGGCCCCGGTGACGGCGATGCGCGGCCCGTCGGAGGTGATCCGTACGGCGGCGGCGCAGACCGGGTAGCGGGTGGCGCGGTCGGCGGACTTCTCGAAGGCGGCGGCCGGGCCGGCCGCGGGCACGAGCAGCGCGGTGAGGACCTGGCCGGCGGGCGCGCTGCCGGCGGCGAACTCCTCGGCCGGGAGGGTGGTGCGGCCGCCCGGGCCGGCCAGTTCGACGAGGGCGTCGGCGGCGATGGCGGCGGCCGGCAGGTCGGTGGGCCGCCCGGCTGCGGCCAGGTTGCCGCCGACGGTGCCGAGGTTGCGGACCTGCGGGTCACCGTTGGAGCGGGCCGCGGCGGCCAGTTCCGGCGCCTCGGCGAGCACCAGCGGGTCGGCAGCGAGGTCGGCGAGCGTGGTGAGGGCGCCGATGCGCAAGCGCCGGCCGTCCGGAGTGCGGGTGGTGCCGCGCAGCTCGGCGAGCTGCCGGATGTCGACGAGCAGGCGGGCGCTGTCGGCTCCGGCGCGCAGGTCGGGCAGCAGGCTCTGGCCGCCGGCGAGCACCCGGGCGCCGCGGGTCCCGGCCAGGAGGGCCAGTGCCTCGTCGAGGCGGGCGGGGCGGGCGTAGTCGAACTCGGTGAGGATCACCGGGATTCCCCTCTCAGGCGGCGCCAGACCTTCTCGGGGGTGAGCGGCATGTCGATGTGCCGGACGCCCAGGTCGCAGAGGGCGTCGACGACGGCGTTGACGACGGCGGCAGCGGGCGGGACGGTGGCGATCTCGCCCGCTCCCTTGGCTCCGAGCGGGTTGTGCGGGCTGGGCGTGACGGTCTTGTCGAGCGCGAAGAAGGGCACGTCGGCGGCGCGCGGCAGGGCGTAGTGGCCGAGGTCGGCGCTGACCAGCCGGCCGTTCTCGTCGTATTCGGCGGCCTCCATGAGGGCCTGGCCCAGGCCGTGCACGATGCTGCCCTCGATCTGCCCCTGGACGATCTTCGGGTTGCCGATGTTCCCGGCGTCGTCGACGGCGGTGTAGGCGACGACCTCGCTCTCGCCGGTCAGTTCGTCGATCTCGACGACGGCGACGTGCGTGCCGAAGGGGTAGTTGAAGTCCGGCGGGTCGAAGTGGGTGGTCTCGTCCAGCGCCGGCTCGATCTCCGGGGGCAGCCCCCAGCCGTACCACATGGCCATGGCCAGTTCGGCGAGGGTCTTGGCGTTCTGGGGGTTGCCCTCCTCGTGGATCCCGCCGCGCTCGTAGACGACCCTGTCCTCGGGCACGCCCAGGAAGACGGCCCCGGCCCTGACCAGCTTGGTCTTGAGCTTGCGGGCGGTGAGGGCCACCGCCGGCGCCGCCATGCTGTAGGAGCGGGAGCCGTAGGTGCCCTGTCCGTACGGGGCCTTCTGCGTGTCGCCCTCGTGGACCTGGACGGTCGCGGGGTCGATGCCGAGCTCGTCCGCGCAGACCTGGGCGAAGACCGTCCCGTGGCTCTGGCCGGTGGAGGCGGAGCCGACGGTGACGGTGACCTCTCCGGTGGGGTGGACGCGGATGTTGGCGCTCTCCCAGGTGCCGCCGAGCATGCCCTCCTGCGACATCCGGGTGGAGGGGCCGACGCCGCAGATCGCGACGTAGGTGGCGATGCCGACGCCGAGGCGCTTGCCGCGGGTGCGGGCCTCGGCCTTGCGCGCGGGCATGTCGGCGTAGCCGGCCAGCTCGATCGCCTTGTCGAAGTTCAGCCGGTAGTCACCTGAGTCGTAGGTCCAGCCGAGGCCGTTGTCGTAGGGGAACTTCTCCTTCGGCACCAGGTTCCTGCGCCGCACCTGCGCCGGGTCCATGCCGATCTCGCTGGCGTACCGGTCGACGAGCCGCTCCATGAGGAAGGCGGCCTCGGCGCGTCCGCTGCCGCGCTGGGCGCCCAGCGGGACGGTGTTGGTGAAGGCGGCGTACACCTCGCAGAAGGCGGCGTCGATGTCGTACATGCCGCTGATGGAGCGGCCCATCAGGGCGGTGGCGACGCCGGGGCCGATGGTCGAGGGGTACGCGCCGAGGTTGGCGTGGCTGGTGCAGCGCACAGCGGTGATACGGCCGTCGCGGGTGCCGGCGAGGGTGACGTGCTGGCGGTGGTCGCGGCCCTGGACGGTGGAGTTCATCAGCCCGGTGCGGGTGTCCACCCATTTCACGGGCCGGCCGAGCGCCTTGGAGAGCAGCAGGACCAGGGGCATGTCGGGGTACAGGTAGCCCTTGGTGCCGAAGCTGCCGCCGACGGTCGGGGCGATCACCCGGAGCTTGTTGAAGGGGATGCCGAGGACCAGTGCGGCGAGCAGGAAGCGGTGGTTGTGCGGGCCCTGCGTGGAGGCGTAGAGGGTGTACTCGCCGGTGGCGGGGTCGTAGTCGCCGACCGCGCCGCGCGGCTCGATGGGGCTGTTGATGGTGCGCTGGTTGACCAGGTCGAGTTCGACGGTGACCTCGGCTGCGGCGATGGCCGCGTCGGTGCGGTCCTTGTCGCCGCAGGTCCAGTAGGCGTTGAGGTTGCCCGGGACGGCTTCGTGGAGCTGGGGCGCGCCGTCGGCGAGGGCCTCGTCGGCGCGGGTGACGACGGGCAGCGGCTCGTACTCGACGGCGATGGCGGCCAGCGCCGCGGCGGCCTGCCGGGGGGTCTCGGCGACGACCACGGCGATGGGGTCGCCGACGTGGCGGACGGTGTCGCCGGTCAGCACCGGGCGGGCGCCGGGAAGTCCGTAGGGGTGCGGCGGGAAGTGGCTCTCGACCCCGCCGGGGATCCAGATGCAGGGCAGCGGCATGACGTGGGTGAAGTCGGCGGCGGTGGCCACCTTGAGCACTCCGGGCAGTTGCTCGGCCGCCTTGGTCTCGATGGACAGGATCTTCGCGTGGGCCACCGGGCTGCCCAGGATGGCCATGTGCGCGGTGCCCGGCAGGTCGATGTCCGCGACGTACGTGGCCTCGCCGCGCAGGAGCTGCGGGTCCTCGCGGCTGTCCAGCGGCTGTCCGAGTACGCCGCCCCGGTCGGCCGGGGCCTCCCCCGTCACTGTGGTCATGTCCCTCACACCTCCGGTGCGGCTGCGGTGGATGCGGCGGAGCCGGCGGGGACCTCGTCGCGGGTGGCGGCGCAGGCGCGCTGCACCCCCCGTACGACGCTGTGGTAGCCGGTGCAGCGGCACAGGTTGCCGGTGAGCCACTCACGGATCTCGGGCTCGGTGGGGGCCGGGCCGCCGGCGGTGGCGTCGACGAGCTCGCCGAGGGCCATGACCATGCCCGGGGCGCAGAAGCCGCACTGGGTGCCGTGCTCGCGGCGCAGGGCCTCCTGGAGGCCGGACAGTTCCCCGCCCCGGGTGGTGACGCCCTCGATGGTGGCCACCTCGGCGCCGGCGGCGGAGGCGGTGAGGACCAGGCAGCTCTTGACGGACCGGCCGTCGAGGCGGACCACGCAGGAGCCGCACTGGCCGGTGTCGCAGCCGACCTTGGTTCCGGTCAGGCCGAGGCCGTCGCGGAGCCGTTCGACGAGCAGTTCGTTCGGCTGCGCCGAGAACTGCTCAGGTCTTCCGTTCACGTTCAGTGTGATATCCATGCCAGCGCCTGCGCTTCCGTGAGTGGCCGGTTGAAAAGGGGCCCGCCGGGCTGCTGGAGAATTCCCCCGGAGTGCAGCGGGCCGGTGTCGACGGGGGCGAATCCGAGATCCGTGATGATTCCCGCGACGATTTCCTTCGCTTTCACGTCGTCGCCCGCGGTGAAATGTGCCAGGCGCTCTCCGGGTGCGGTTCCGGCGACGGCGAGGGTTTCGAAATGCATGGTGTTCAGTGATTTCACGACCTGGGCGTCCGGGTACCACTCGGCGACCAGGTCGCTGGAGCCGCGCCCGCCGAGGTCGGCGGGGGCGCCGGGGCCGCCGAAGGCGTTCGTCGCGTCCACCAGCACCCTGTCCTGCACGGCGTGCGGCGGGAGCAGTCCGCGGACGCGTTCGAAGGGCACCATCAGCACCAGGAGTTCGGCCTGGGCGGCGGGCGCGGCGGGGGGGGGCGCCCCCCCCCGCCCCCCCCCCCCGGCCCCCCCCGGGGGGGGGGGGGGGGGGCGGGCCGGGGGGGGGGCGCCCCCCGCGCCCCCCGGCCCCAGCTCGGCCACCAGCGGGCCGAGGGTCTGCGGGCCCCGGGCGCCTGCGAGGACCACCTGGTGGCCCGCCGCCACGAGGATCCTCGCGAGGACCGTGCCGATACGCCCGGTGCCGATGACGGCTGTACGCATTGACGCTCCTGGGAAAGGGGGGTGTCTCAGTCCATGCCGATCCAGACCGACTTGGTCTGGGTGTAGCTCTCCAGGGACTCGGGCCCGCATTCGCGGCCGAATCCGGAGGCCTTGTAGCCGCCGTAGGGCACCGCCGGGTCGTACTGGTTGTAGCAGTTGACCCAGACCGTGCCGGCCTTGATCTGTGAGGCGACGCGGTGGGCGCGGCGCAGGTCCTTGGTGTGGACGCCGGCGGCGAGGCCGTATGCGCTGTCGTTGGCGATGCGCACGGCGTCCTCCTCCGTGTCGAAGGGGATGATCGACAGGACCGGGCCGAAGATCTCCTCCTGGGCGATGCGCATCCCGTTGTCGACGCCGGTGAACACGGTCGGCAGGAAGTACAGGCCTTCGGCGGAGGCTCCCTCGGGGGTCCACCCGGTGCCGCCGGTGCGCAGGACCGCGCCCTCCTTCTCGCCGACCTCGATGTAGGAGCTGACCTTGTCGAACTGGGCGCGGTGGGCCAGGGGCCCGAAGAGGGTGGCCGGGTCGCGCGGGTCGCCGGGCTTGAGGGCGGCGGCCCGGCGCACGAGGCGTTCCACCAGTTCGTCGTGGACGGGGCGCTGGAGGAGCAGCCGGGATCCAGCGGTGCAGATCTCGCCCTTGTTGTAGTAGATGCCGAAGAAGGCGAGTTCCTCGGCGGCGTCGAGGTCGGCGTCGGCGAAGACGATGTTGGCGGACTTGCCGCCGAGTTCCATCGTCACCTTCTTCAGGGTGCCGGCCGCCCTGCGGATGATCGACTGGCCGACCACGGTGGAACCGGTGAAGGCGATCTTGTCGATGTCGGGGTGGCCGGTGAGCGTCTCGCCCAGCTCCACGCCGGGGCCGGTGACCACGTTCAGCACCCCGTCGGGGATCTCCGCCTCCTGGAACAGCTCGGCGATCTTCAGTGCGGTGAGCGGGGTGGCCGGGGAGGGCTTGTGGACGACCGTGTTGCCCGCCGCCAGGGCCGGTGCGATCTTCGTCATCGACAGCAGCAGCGGGAAGTTGAACGGGGTGATCGCGCAGACCACGCCCAGCGGTTCGCGCAGGGTGTAGGCGAGCTGCCCGCCGGCCGGGGCGCGCGAGGAGCCGTCGACGCGGGTCACGGCCCCGGCGTAGTAGTGCATGAGCTGGGCGGCCATGGGGGCGTCGACCGTGCTGGAGAAGGCGAACGGCTTACCCATGTCCAGGGTCTCCAGCAGGGCGATCTCCTCCAGGTCGCGCTCGATGAGCTCACCGACCCGGTTCAGCCGCAGCGCCCGCTCCTGGGCGGACAGTCTGCTCCACGGACCTTCCTCGTACGCCGTGCGGGCGGCGGCGACGGCCGCGTCCGCGTCGGCCGCGGCGGCCTGGGCGACCGGCACGATCTCCTGTCCGTCCACGGGGCTGACGTCCGGTTCGGTACGGCCGTCCCGGGCGGGGACCCATGTGCCGCCGATGAACAGTTTCCCGGGGTTGGCGAGGGGCGGGCCGCTCAGCTCACGCTTGGTCATGGCTGCCTTCCGGTGTCGGATGCGGGGCGGGCGGGGGTGGGGGTGTCCCCTCAGCCCTTCGCGAGCTGGCTCAAGAACGTCTGCGCGAGGGCCTTGGAGGAGTACGGGTTCTGGCCGGTCGTCAGCTTGCGGTCGACGACCACGTGCGAGCCCCAGATCGCGGCGGCCTTCTCGTAGCGGGCGCCGAGCCGGGTGAGTTCGACCTCAAGGATCAGCGGGAGCCGGCCGGCCATGTTGGTGACCAGTTCCTCGTCGTGGGAGAAGGCCGTCATCCGGTAGCCCTCGAAGGGCCAGCGGCCTTCGCCGTCGCGCAGCGCGAGCAGCGAGGTGTGGCCGTGGCAGACCGTGGCGAGGGGCTTGTCCTGGGCGATGACCCAGCGCAGGATCTGGGCGAGTTCGTCGGACTTGGGCAGGTCGCCGATCGCACCGTGGCCGCCGCTGACGTAGACGCCGTCGTAGTCGGCGACGTCCTTCTCGGTGAGGGACTCCAGGGCCAGGGGGGCCTTCAGCTGGGGGGTGTTCTCGATGACCCGGACGTACTCGGCCGCGCTGGCCGCGTCCTCGTCGGGTGAACCCTGGGGCCGGACCCACCGGAGGAACTGCGGGTCGACGCTCGTCGGGTCGACCGTGGGCGGGCGGCCCGCGATCGTCGCCACGTCCACGTCGTGGCCGGCGGCCTTGAAGAGCGAAAAGGGAACGACGAATTCCTCTGCCCAGAATCCCGAGGGATGCTGTTCGCCGTCCAGCAGGTGCAGGGTCGCCTTGGCCGTCATGACGACGAGAATCTTCATGATTCTCTCCTTGTTCTGGATTCGCTGCCGATTCAACACGCCCCCCGCAGGGGGCGTAAGGGGGTGGCGTCAGGCCCGCGATACTTCGTCACGTGCGTCCAACGCCGAGATGATGGTGCGGAATTCACCGACCAGGGGGTGGTCGGGACGGGCTTCTGCAAATATGCGCTCTCCGTGCAGGGAGGCCATTTCCGGTGCGTAGGGCAGGATTCCGGCCACGGGTGCGCCGTAGACCTCCTCGGAGCGCCGCCGGGCCGCGTCCCGGTCGATGCCCGTGGGTGCCATGCTCAGCACCAGGGTCCGCCGGCAGGCCAGGCGCCCGGCGAGGGCGATGGTCTCCTCGACCCCGGAGAGGTCGATCCGGTCGGCCCGGGCGAGGATCATCAGTACGTCGGCGCTCGCCATCGCGGTCACCGACTCGTTGTTGAGCCCGGCGTGCGTGTCGAGCAGCAGCACGTCCAGGGCGTAGTGCTCGGCCAGCCGGTCGAAGCCCTCCGGCAGCAGGCCCACGTCGTAGCCGCCGGCCATGAGCTCCCGCAGGGCCGCCGTCCCGGTCCGGGCCGGTACGACGTACAGCCCGGGCACGCCGGCCGGCTGGGCGGCGGCCTCGATCTCGCAGCGGCCGAGCAGGTAGTCGGCCAGGGAGGGTCCGGGGCCGAGCCGGAACAGCAGGTCCAGGGTGGGTGACTGGATGTCGGTGTCCACCACCCCCACCCGGCGCCCCCCGGCCGCGATGAGCAGCGCGAGGTTGGCCAGTACCGAGGACTTGCCGGTGCCGCCGCGATGCGAGTGCACCACGATGGTGCGGGCCATCTAGGCCACCACCCGATGGCCGGTGCCGTCCGCGTACGGCCCCCGCGCCGTACGCGGACGGTGCAGGGCGAGCATGGTGACGTCGTCGTGCTGTTCGGCGGTGCCGGTGTGTTCGCGCACCGCCAGGTCCATCCGGTCGACGACGTCCTTGCCGCTCACCGGCGGGCCGGCGAGCAGTTGCAGCATCCGTTCGTCGCCGAGGAAGCTGCCGTTGGGGCAGCGGGCCTCGGGCACTCCGTCGGTGAACACGAAGAGGGTGTCGCCCGGGTCCAGCTGGGCGTAGCCGAGGGTGTAGACGCAGTCGGGCAGGACCCCGACGGCCGGTCCGGTGATGTCCAGGGCGGCGGGCGGGCCGCCGCCGGCAGGCAGCAGCAGGGGCGGGTTGTGGCCGCCGTTGATGTAGACGAGGCTGCCGGTGAGCGGGTCCAGCACCCCGAAGAAGAGGGTGGCGAAGTAGCCCTGCCGCAGGTGGTTCCTCGTGAGGTAGCCGTTGGTGGCGGTGACCGCGTTGAGCAGCGGGGTGGCGCCGACCACCGGGATCCGCCGGCTGCCGCCGGCCCGTCCGGCGGCGACCAGGTGCTGGAGTCCGCTGTTCTGTGCGGTGTGCCGGAGCAGGGAGCGGATGAGCGCCATGAAGAGCGCGGCGCCCACCCCCTTGTCGCAGACGTCGGCGACGACGAAGGCCAGGCGGCGGCCGCGGGAGATCTCGAAGACGTCGTAGAAGTCCCCGGCGACCTGCCGGGCGGGCCGGAAGCGCACGTCGATCTCCCAGCCCGCGGGTATGGGAAGTGATTCGGGCAGGAAGCCCGCCTGGATCTCCCGGCCGATCTCCAGTTCCTTCTCGTAGCCCATGAGTTCGGCGCGGGCGTCGGCCTCGCGCAGGGTGCGGCCGAGTCCGGCGCGCTCCGAGCAACTGTGCAGCCGTGCTCCGACGAGGGCGGGGAGGAAGGGTGGTACGAGGTAGTCGTGGCCGATCCGGACGTGTTCCTCCAGGGCGGCGAACTCCGTCACGGTCCAGACGACCACGATGGGGGCCCCGGCCCAGCGGCGCAGCCGGCGTACGGCCGTCCGTACGGCGTCCCCGTCGGACTCGGCCGGGGCGAGCAGCACGTCCGCGACGGGCAGCAGCTCCAGGGGGCCCTCGCGCAGCTCCGTCAGCGTGCGGGTGAGGAGTGACGCGCCCATCGTCCGCAGGGCGTGGAGCAGTTGCGGCGGGGGTGACGGGTGCGCGTCGAGGATGATCACGGTCGTGGAGGGCATGGGTCCGTCCCCTCAGCCTTCACAGTCAGCGTGCTGGTGTTGCGGCCGTCCCTGTGCGCGTAGGCGAACTCGTCCACGCTGGTCAGGGCCAGGTGGATGCCGAGGCCGCCGATCCGCCGGTCCTGCGGGGGAACCCCGGGGCAGGGCGGCAGGCGGCCCGCGACAGGGTCGAAGGCGGGGGCGGAGTCCTCGATGGTGATCTGCACCCCGCCGGGGCCGGAGCGGCCGCGGACGGTGATCCGTCCGTCGCCGCCCCGGTACCCGTGCATCACGATGTTCGTGGCCAGTTCGTCGACGGCCAGCCGGAGCCGGTAGGTGGCGCGTCTGCCGAGCCCCGCCCGTCCGGCCAGCCGCAGGACGAACGCGGCGATGTCACCCAGGGCCCCGACCGTCGCGGGCACCTCCAGTACGACGGGCGTTCTCGCCAGCTCGGCCATGTCAGTCACGGTCGTCACTCATCGGAGAGGACGATGCTGCGGTCGAGGCCGGCCGTCCGGATGGTCCGGCAGACGGGCTCGATGGCACCGACCACCTTGATGGTGACGTTGTCGGCGACCTTCTGCCGGGCGAAGACCAGGGAGCGCAGTCCGGCGCTGGCCATGTAGCCGACGTCGGCCATCCTGATCTCGACGGTGGTGCTGCCGTGGCCGGCGGCCTTCTCGATGGTCTGGTGGAAGTCCGGCGCGGTCTCGGCGTCCAGCTCGCCCGCCAGTTCGATCACGGTGGTGTCGCCCTTGATGCTCAGGGACACGGAAAGCGGCATGTCGGGTCTCCTTCGGTCAGGGCGTGTCGGATTCGTCGGGGTCGTTGGTGCGGCCCACCAGGATGACCACGGAACGCGGGCCGATCAGGTACTTGCCGGCGTTGTCCAGCTCCGGCTCGGTGCCCGGGGTGCGGATGTCGTGCGGCGCCTCGGCCGCGGTGTCGGCGAACAGGTGCCAGCTGCGTCCGCCGGGCAGGGCGGGCAGTTCGAGGTCGTGCGACTCCCAGTGCGCGTTCATGGCCACGTACACCACGTCGTCGTCCCCGGCGCCGCAGCGGGCGACGGCCACCAGTCGGCTGTCCTGCGACCAGTCGGGCTGCCAGGCCCGCTCGCCGTGCCAGCTGATGTCGGGCAGGCCGAGGTGTTCGCGGACCCGTCCGGTGGGGTGGGAGGTGGAGCGCAGCTCGCGGTGGCGCCTGCGGAAGGCGATCATCTCGCGTGTGAAGCGCAGCAGTTCGGCGTTGTCGTCGACCAGGTCCCAGTCGAACCAGGACAGTTCGTTGTCCTGGCAGTACGTGTTGTTGTTGCCCTGCTGGCTCCTGCCGACCTCGTCGCCGGAGAGGAGCATCGGGATCCCCTGGCTGGTGAGGAGGATGGCGAGGGCGTTCTTCATCTGCCGGGTGCGCAGGGCGTTGACCGCCGGGTCGTCGGTGGGGCCCTCGGCGCCGCAGTTCCAGCTGTTGTTGTCGTTGGCGCCGTCGTTGTTGCCTTCGCCGTTGGCCTCGTTGTGCTTGTCGTTGTAGGAGACCAGGTCGGCGAGGGTGAAGCCGTCGTGTGCGGTCAGGAAGTTGACCGAGGCGGCGGTGCCGCGGCTGGAGTACAGGTCGGGCGAGCCCGCGATGCGGGTGGCCAGTTCTCCGGTGACTCCGGGGTCGCCTTTGAGGAAGCGGCGCACGGTGTCGCGGTACTTGCCGTTCCACTCCGCCCAGCGGCCGTACGCCGGGAAGTTGCCGACCTCGTAGAGGCCGCCGGCGTCCCAGGCCTCGGCGATGAGCTTGGTGTGCCGCAGGACCGGGTCGTAGGCGAGCAGCTCCAGGAGCGGCGGGTTGGGCAGCGGGGTGCCGTCCAGGGACCGGCCGAGGATCGCGGCGAGGTCGAAGCGGAACCCGTCGATGTGGTAGTCGGCGACCCAGTGGCGCAGGCAGTCGAGGACGAAGTTGCGTACGACGGGGTGGTTGCAGTTGACCGTGTTGCCGGTGCCGCTGAAGTTGAAGTAGTAGCCCTCCGGAGTGAGCATGTAGTAGGTGGCGTTGTCGAGCCCCTTGAAGGAGATCGTCGGCCCCTGTTCGTTGCCCTCGGCGGTGTGGTTGAAGACGACGTCGAGGATGACCTCGATGCCGGCCGCGTGCAGCTCCTTGATCAGTGTGCGGAACTCGTCGCCCTGCATGCCGTAGCGTCCGGTGGCCGCGTAGCCGGCCTTGGGCGCGAAGAAGGAGACGGTGTTGTAGCCCCAGTAGTCGAAGAGCTTCTCGCCCGTCTCCGGGTTGGAGCGCGGGTTGTCGCTCTCGTCGAACTCGAACACGGGCAGCAGTTCGATGCAGTTGACCCCGAGTTCCTTCAGGTACGGGATCTTCTCGCGCAGTCCCGCGAACGTGCCGGGCGCGGTGACCTGGGAGTTGGGGTGCCGGGTGAAGCCGCGTACGTGGGCCTCGTAGACGACGAGGTCCTCGGCGGGGATGCCCAGCGGGGTGTCGTCGCCCCAGTCGAAGTCCTGGAGGCAGACGCGGGAGCGGTACTGGTAGCCGCGGCTGTAGTCCGGCTCCACGCCCCATACGTCACGGCCGGCGATCAGCCGGGCGTAGGGGTCGGAGAGGACCTGGCGGGCGTCGAAGCGGTGGCCGGTGACCGGGTCGTAGGGGCCGTCCGCCCGGTACCCGTACTCGATGTTCTCGTGGTCGAGGCCGAAGACGGTCATGGCGAACACGCTGCCGGTGCGGAATTCCTCGGGGAACTCCAGTTCGGCCATCGGTTCGGGCTCTCCGCGCTGGTAGATGACCAGGGTCATGGAGGTGGCCTGGTCGGAGAAGACGGAGAAGCTGACCCCGCCGGGGACCACGTTGGCCCCGAAGGGGAACGGTTTGCCCGCGCGGACGCGGTAGCCGCCCACCTCGTGGGTCGGGTACGCGTCGACGCGCAGGACCTGCTCGGACCGGGTCTCGCTCATCGCGCGGCCTTGGCCTTGGCGGCGGCCGCGGCCGCCTCGCCGGTCTCGAAGAAGTCGAGGAAGCCGGTGGCCGACATGACGAACCGGACTTCCTCGCTCACCCCGTACAGGGTGACGGCCACGCCGTGGTGCTGGGCCTCGCGGTAGACGACGAGCAGGGTGCGCAGGCCCGCGCTGGAGACGTACGTCACCGCGGTGAGGTCGATCCGCAGCGGCTTGCCCTCGCGGACCAGCGGCAGCAGGGACTTCAGCAGCGTGCCGGATGTCTCGCTGTTGATCTCACCGGTGGCGACGAGCACGGTGCCCGTCTTGTTCCGGCGTTCTTTGACGTTGAGAGTCATTGCATTCCCCTCTGGTTGGGGCGCCCCCCGTTGAGCGCTACTTCTTGGCCGCCGGCCGCAGCCGGACCTTCACCTTGACGCGGCTCTGGACGTCGGGCAGGCGCACGGTGAGCGCCTCCGCGTCGAAGTCGGTGTAGGGCTTCTCGTCGATCTCCACGGACGCGATCCGCACCGCGCCTGCGGGCAGCAGGTCGGGCGAGACGCGCAGGATGCGGTCGGGCAGGCCGGTCGGGTCGGGCTGGAAGTGGAAGTCCATCTCCCGGCCGTTGATCAGCAGGTTGTTGTAGACGGCGGCGAGATAGCACAGCTCCGCCGAGTGGTACATGGACATCGAGTGGCTGCCCTTGAGCCGCTCGGTGCCGAGCAGGTACGGCGTACCGCTGGCGAGGACGTTGAAGTAGACGGCGCCCTCGTCGTGGTCGAGGAAGAAGGTGTTGTAGAAGGCCTGCGCCTGCCGGGCCTCGCGCAGGTTCGCGTCGCCGCCGACGGTGCCGTTCAGGATGAGGTAGGCGAGGATCGCCTGCTCCTGCTGCCACCAGGCCTTGCGATCGTGCCAGGCGAAACGATGCGTCTCCTGGTCCCCCCGCTTCACGCGCTCCACGACGTCGTACCAGCCGCCGCGCTGTACGTCGCTGCCGACGGCCGGCATGATCTCGCCGATCTTCCTGGCGAGCTCCTCGTACGCCGGCTTGGCCTTCAGCGAGTTCATCCGCATCAGGTTCCAGGCGATCTTCAGGTTGTGGCCGACGACCGCGCGGTCCTGCTGCCAGCTGTGCGCCTTGTCGTGCGACCAGTCGCGCATGAAGCGCTCCTGGACGAACGGGCTGTGCTTGTAGTCCGGGAACCTGTCCGCGATCGTGTCGAAGGTGTATTCGAGGAAGTCGGCGTACTTCTGCTCGCCCGTCGCCAGGTACAGGTTGATCAGGTAGGCGGGGGCGTGGTCGCCGACGGAGTTCCAGTTCTTGCGCTCGGCGTTCTCGCCGAGGGACTCGTGGTCGGCGCTGAAGAGGATCGGGTCGATGTGGGAGTAGTAGCCTCCCTGCTCCGGGTCGAAGAAGAACTTGTCGAACAGCCGGATGGTGGCGTCCGCGTCGTTCTTGATCCGGACGTCGCCGGTGACCCGGTAGGTCTGGACGGGGCCGGCCAGCGCGTAGATCTGCTCGTACATCGGGATCGCGTCGTAGTCGTCGGAGAACTCCGAGGTGAACAGCTTGCGCTCGCTGTCCCCGTCGACGCTGATGCCGTGGTACCAGAAGACCACGTCCTCCTCGCCGTCCACGACCCGCATGTGCCTGCGCAGGTACTCGGTGCCGCGCTCGGCGACCTCCAGGTACGCGTCCTTGCCGGTCAGCAGGTAGGCCGAGGCCATGCCGTAGACCAGCCGGGAGATGGTGTCGGTCTCCTGCACGTGGCTGGCGGTCTTGTCACCGCCCAGCCGGATCTCGGTGCGGTACTCGGTGAAGTCCACCGGCCCGTCGCCGAACTGCGCCCGGATGTAGAAGTCGGCCAGCGACTCGATCTGCTTGATCCACCAGCTGCCCTCCTCGAAGCGGTAGTCCTCGGCGCCGCGGCCCAGGAACACCAGGCGCTTGGCGTCGAAGCAGCCGCCGTGCTCCGGGTAGTGCACGCCGTAGACGAAGAGGAACCGGCCCGGCGAGAGCATCTCGTCGATGTGCCCGGAGGCGTCGATGTAGGGCTCGTCGAGGTTGCGGACCAGCTCGGCGCTGGGGTCGCCGGCGAGGGAGACCTCGAACTCCCGGCCGTCGGAGGTCTTCAGCCGCAGCAGGCGCGTACCGGAGTCGAAGCGGACGACGTAGCCCGCGATGGTGTCGGAGAAGGAGAAGCTCACGGCGTCCGCCATGTCATACCGTCCTTTTTGAGGGCTCGGTTCGCCTCCGGGGCGCCTGTTGCCGGCTCGTGGCGCCGTACGTGCTCGAAACGCTCGTACCTCGCGTTCCTCCGCGCGTTCGGCCCCACTCCCCGTCGCGCCCCTTCGGCTCACTCGCCGTTTATTCACCGGTGGCAGGGGTGGTGCGTTCGTCCTCGTATCCCTGGCTGACCTCGACGATGACCCCGTCGGGATCGCGGACCCACACGGTCCGCCAGCCGCAGATGAAGTCGTCGAAGTCCAGCGGCCCCAGGGTCACTTCCGCCGCGTCGCCCAGGTCGGCCAGGAACGCGTCCACGCTGTCGGTCTGGAACGCCAGGTGGCGCATGCTGCCCGGCGCCTGCGGCCCGTCGTCGTGCGCCGGCCGGGCCGGGCCGGCGCTGGCCGCGAAGAGCTCCAGGTACGCGTCCCCCTTGCGCAGGAACACGATCCGGGACTCCCCGAGGTCGACCACCCGGGCCCGGGAGAAGCCGAAGTACCGGGTGTAGAAGTCCTCGGTGGTCTTCTGGTCCACGCAGTTCAGGCCCACGTGCGACCAGGCCATCGGCCGGTCCCCGGAGCCCGGCATCAGGGGGCACCTCCCAGCGGTGGCCGGGGGACGGCCCCCCGGCCCCGCCCGGCCGCGATCAGCTCGATGATCCGGCGGGCGAACAGGTGGTGGTGCGCCCCGGTGCGGCCGGTGACCAGATCTCCGTCGACCACCACGTCCTCGTCGACGTACTCCCCTCCCATGTTGCGGACGTCGCCGATCAGGTTGTTGTGGCAGACCACCTTGCGGCCGCGGATCTTCCCCGGGATGGAGGACGCCAGCCACATGCCGTGGCAGATGATCCCCTTCAGGACCGACGGCTCCTCGAAGGCCCGGCGCAGCAGTGCGGTCGCCGGGGCGAGGACGTCCACGTCCTCGGTGTAGCGCAGCCGGTCGGCCACCATGCCGGAGGGCACGATGACCGCCGCGTACCGGCGCAGCTCCTCGTCGGTCAGCCCCTCCAGGGACCGGTTCACGGTGAACGGCGCCCGGTACTCGTGCCCGGTGAAGGTGAGGGAGTCGTTGCCCCACAGCCGGGTCAGGAAGTCGACCTCGGCGCCCTCCTCGGCGAACCGGTGCCGGTAGTAGAAGATCTCCGGCTCGTAGTAGTCGCTCTCGACCAGGACCGCGATCCGGGTCCCGGACAGCGCCCCCTCGCGCAGGACGGCGTCAGGCACGGCGGGTCCCCCTCAGGAAGTCCGCCGCGCGCTCGGCGATCATCGCGATGGCGGTGTGGCAGTTGCCCGACGGGACCGCGGGCATCACGCTCGCGTCGGCCACGCGCAGGTTCCGTACGCCGTGCACCCGCAGCTCGGGGTCGACGACGGCGAGGTCGTCGATGCCCATGCGGCAGGAGCCGGCCTGGTGGTGGTAGCTCTCCGACGTCTGCTTCACGAAGGTGCGCAGCTCGTCGTCGTCCGCGTAGCCGGGGCCGGGTTGCAGCTCCTGCTTGTACCAGGGCGAGAACGCCGAGGTCGCGAAGAGGTCCCGGGCGATCTTGACGCCCTGCACCATGCGTTCCAGGTCCCACCGGTCGCCCAGGTAGTTCGGATTGATCAGCGGGTGGGCCAGCGGGTCGGCGCTCGCCAGCCTGATCCAGCCGCGCGCGGCCGGGCGTACGACGCCGGGCAGGATGGACACCGTGTTCGGGTGGTCCTTGCCGACGATCACGTCGAAGGGGACGTGGACGAAGGCGATCTGCAGGTCGGGGGCGGGCAGACCCGGCTGCGAGGACAGGAACAGAGCGCTCTCCGACAGGTTCTGCGCCGGCGGCGGGAGCTCCTGGGTGACCTCGGCCATCAGCCCGGTCAGGACGTGGTTGTGGAAGTTCTCGCCGACCCCGGGCAGGGCCGCGGTGACCTCGATGCCGTGCTCGCGCAGCTGCTCGGGGTGGCCGATGCCGGAGAGCAGCAGCAGCTTCGGCGACTCGATCGCCCCGGCCGCCACGACCACCTCGCGCCGGGCCCGTACGGTGTGCAGCCCGGGCGCGGGGACGGTGCTGTGGCCGTCTCGGACGGTCCGGCCGGGGATGTCGCCGCCGGCAAGCGTGGCGGGCTGCTGGAGCTGGACGTACTCGACGCCCGTGCAGGTGTCCCCGTCGAAGAGCAGCCGGGTGCTCTGCGCGCTGGTGCGCAGCGTCAGGTTCGGCCGGTCGAGCGCGGGCTCCAGATAGGCGGCCAGGGCGCCCTGGCGGCGGCCGTCGGCCACGTCGATGTGGTGCCAGCCGGTGCCGAAGAGCCCGCGCCGGGGGCCGTCGGTGTTGAAGTCGGCGATCTCCTCGTGCCCCAGCTCGACGGCCGCGTCGATGAAGGCGCGGGAGACCGGGTTGGGGCCGTGCAGCCCGGCGTTGGTGATCCGCTGCGGGCCGCGGGTGCCGGTGGTGGGGGCGGTGGCGTCCTCCTGGCCCTCCAGCAGGGCGAAGTACGGGAGCACGTCCTCGTACGCCCAGCCGGCGGCGCCCTGGTAGGCCCAGTTGTCGAAGTCCGAGGCGTGGCCGCGGATGTGCATCATGATGTAGAGGTTGCTGCTGCCGCCGGGGGCCTTGCCGCGCGGCTCGTACGTACGGCGGCCGTCGAGCCCCGGCTGCGGTGTGCTGGTGTAGCCCCAGTCCACGGGGCCGCCGAGGAGCTTGTACCAGGAGGACGGGTCGTCCACCTCGGACGGGATCCGGGAGCCGCCCGCCTCCAGGACGAGGACGGAGACGTCCGGGTCCTCGGAGAGCCGGCCCGCCAGGACGCTGCCCGCGGTGCCGGATCCCACGACGATGTAGTCGTACTCTTCCACGCTCACCTCTGCCCCCTCAGTCCTGGCTCAGCACCTGGAAGGGGACCGTGTCGTGGTGGTTCGCCATGTAGGCGATCTTTCCGTCCACGATCCGGAAGAAGTTCATGACCTCGGCCTCGATGGGCTCGCCGGAGGCGCTGACCGCCGTCAGGTGGGAGACGGCCGCGGCCTTCTCGCCGTCGACGAGGAAGTGCACGGGCTCGTTGCGGAAGACCCGGTACATCGTCCCCATGCCCTTCATCATCGAGCGGAGCACCTCCAGGCCCTCGATGTGGCCGGCGAGCTGCTCGTCCATGACCTGGTCGTCGGCGAACAGGTCGCACCAGCGGTCCCAGTCCCCGGCGTTGGCGTACTCGTAGTACTTCTGCAGGATCTGTCGTGCGTCCATGGCGCTCATCCCCCTCTATCGGTCCCTGCGGGTTCCGTCCGGCGCGAACGGCGCCCAGAACTGGCTGAAGGCGGTCGCCGAGTCCCCGAAGAGCCCGTCGCGGCCCTCGACGATCCGGCCGTCCCGCCACCGCATGAAGTGGAAGACGGGGTAGTCCATCCGCTCGTACGGGGACCCGCTCGCCTCGGCCGCGCCGGCCCGCAGGGCCACGTTGCGGCACACGTCCGCCGAGCAGTCCTCGCCGACGAGCACCGCTTCCAGGTCCATCCGGAAGGTGCCGCCCGTGAGCTTGTGGGTCTGCCCCATCAGCTCCAGGAAGGCGTCCAGGCTCTCGTACCAGCCGGCCAGGGGGTGGTTGCCCGGCACCAGCCAGCGCAGGTCCTCCGAGTAGTACTCCAGGATCCGTGCCCGGTCTGCGGAGCCGAGGGCGGCGTAGGCCGCCCGGACCCGCTCCGGTGTCACTTCGGTCATCGTCGCTTCTCCTTCACCGCGGTCACGGCCACGGCCACGGTCACGGCCACGGTCACAGCGAGTCGGAACCGGGCATCGGAGCCAGGTCGTTGACGGTGTACTGCTTGATCAGCGGTCCGTCGGGGCCGGCGACCACGGTCCAGGTCTGGTCGGCGTCGAAGCCCAGCCACCGGCTGCGGGCGGCCGGCGGGTCCCAGACCTTGGCCTGCCAGTTGACGAGGACCCGGACGACGGCACGGTCGCCCTCGATGACGGGCTCCACCTTCGTGACCGTGTGCACCTCGTCGAAGAAGCGGTGGGTGACGGCCTCGTACCAGCGGCCGAAGCCCTCGTGTCCGAGGAAGGTGTCCTCGGGGACCTTGAACTCCAGGTCCTCGGTGGTCAGGGCGAGCACATCGGCCAGGCCCACGTGCTGGTCCAGCGCCGTGTACCAGTTCTCGGCGAAACTGCGGATCGCGTCCTCGGTCAGCTGCCACTCGGCGGGCATGCGGTCTCCTCCTGCTTCCGTTTCCGTGCTGGGTGACTGGTCGGTCAGGGGCAGGGCAGGGCTACGGTCAGATCTGCACGTCGACGAGGAACGGTCCGGGGTGGGACAGCATCCGGCCCACCGCGGCGACCGCCTCGTCCGGCTTCTCCACCCGCATCCCGCCGGCGCCGAGCGAGCGGGCCAGCCCGGCGAAGTCGATCTCGGGGTGCGAGAGGTCGAAGGAGTCCGGGAAGCCGTGCTCCGGGATGCCCCGCTCGCGCCAGTACTGGGCGATGTTGTCGTCCAGCAACCGGTACTTGCGGTTGTTGCAGACGACGAACTTGGCGTCGATGCCGTGCCGGGCCGCGGTCCACAGCGCCTGGTAGGTGTACATGGACCCGCCGTCGCCCGCGAAGCCCACGACGAGCCGGTCCGGGCGGGCCAGCTTGGCGCCGACCGCCCCCGGGAAGCCCACGCCGAGCGATCCGCCCCGGGTGAGGTGGTAGTCGCCGGGGCGCTCCGCCGGCAGGTACCGGGTGACCAGCGGCGAGGTGGTCAGCGCCTCGTCGAAGACGATCAGGTCCCCGCCGGTGCGCTCGGCCAGCGTCCGCAGGAAGACGGCCATCGGCGTGCCGTCGTCCTCGGCGGCCGCCCCCGCCGACCGGGCCCGCTCCCGGGTCCGTACGTCGAGCCGGGCGGCCGCGGCGGCCCGCCGCTGCGGGGTCAGCTGCCGCTCCAGTACGCCGGCCAGCGCGCGCAGCGCCTGCCGCGGATCCGCGGCGAGGCCCAGGTCCACCGGGTGGTTCTTGGCGATCTCGTAGGCGTCGAGGTCGATGTGGACGATCTTCGCGCCTGCCCGGAAGGGGCTCGCCAGCTCGGGGAACACCTCCGGGAAGACGTAGGTGCCGACGATCAGCACCCCGTCGGCGTCGCCGATCAGCTCCTTGCTGTGCGGGCCGAACATGTGGCCCGTCTGGCCGCGCCGCAGCGGGTGCGAGGCCGCGATGTTCACCTCGGAGGAGTCGACCTCGTACACGTCGGCGCCCAGCAGTTCGGCGACGGCGGCGAGCTCGCGCTGCGCCCCGGAGAGCGCCACCCCGTCCCCGACCAGCACGACCGGCCGCTCGGCGCAGGCCAGCAGCTCGGCCGCCCGGCCCACCGACGCCGGGGAGGGGGCCACGTCCGTGAGCGGGACCGTGGCCGGCAGCACGGGCTCGGAGTTGAGCTCGTCCAGTACGTCCATCGGCAGCGCGACGAACACGGGCCCGCGCGGCGGGGTGAGCGCGATCTTCACGGCCCGCCGGACGGTGCGCAGGACGGACCGCGGATCCGTGACGCGGGTCGCGTACTTGGTCACGGGCCTGGCCATCGCCACCAGGTCGGACGCCATCTGCGCGTCCATGGCGTCGTAGCGCACCCCGGCGTCGCCGGCGACGACGACGAGCGGGGTGTGGCCGCGCAGCGACTGGTAGAGCATCCCGATGCCGTTGCCCAGGCCCACTCCGGAGTGCAGCTGGAGCAGGGCCGCGCCGCCGGTCGCCCGGGCGTACCCGTCGGCGATGCCGGCGGCCACGGTCTCCTGGAGGGCCAGGATGTACCGGAAGTCCTCCGCCGCGTCCACCGCGTCGAGGAATCCCTGTTCCACCGTCCCCGGATTTCCGAACATCACCTTCAGGCCGTCGGCCTTGAACTGCTCGATCAGCCTTTCCCGTCCGGGAGTGGCCTCCATGAATTCCCCCTCGACTATCCGATTTCCCGGCGGATTCCGGGACTACCAGCCGTATCGGGCGAGCCCGTCCTCCAGGACCTCGACGATCTTCTGCCCCGTCAGATAGGAGTCGGGGGTGGAACGTCCGGTGACGAAGGGGAAGTCCACGATCACGGAGACCGGCTTGCCGAAGTTCCCGTGGTAGGCACCGTGCGGTCCGGTCGCGTCGCGCAGGATGTATTCCAGCGGATACGGCGGCGGCCCCATGTTGAAGTCGGTGCCGAGGAATCCGGTGCCGTCCTTGTAGTCGTACTCCTTGCAGTGGCCGGTCACGTGCTTGCCCCAGATGATGCTCTTGCGGTCGTCCCAGTCCCGGGCGAAGGCCAGGCAGGCGACCCCGTAGCACTCGGCGGCCACGACCTTGCCGGCCTTCCGGAAGCCCAGGATCAGGGCGTGCACGCGCTCGTTGTTGGCGAGGTCGGCGATCGGGCCGCTGCCGCCGACGATGAGGACCGCGTCGTATCCGGCGATGTCGGCATCGAGTTCGTCGAGGTCGCGGTGGTACTGCTCCAGCTTCGGCAGGTAGGCCGCGTCGCTCGTGTACGGGCGCTCGGGCACCCATGCCTCGATGTCGAGCGGCGAGTCCAGCCGGCTCGACTGCTCGAACTGCCGCCCCAGCCGGGCGTTCTCCTCGGTGGTCACCGAGCGTCCGAGCGGCGGGTCGACGTAGTTCGCGTCGAGGCTCGGCGGAAGAGCGTGCGCACGCTTTCCGGTCGGCGTCGCGAATATGACCTCGTAGCCCCGCTCGTCGAACTTCGAGACGGGGCCTATCAGTTCCTCGGCCCAGTAACCGTGTTCGGAGACAATGACCAGAATCTTTCTGCTCACGTATTCCTCCAGGCGCCGCCTGTTGTCGTTGGCGTCCCCCACACTGGCCGGGCCCCGAGCCTTCGTCAAAGCGCTGGCATGCGACTTCGTGAGGTAGCCGGACCGGTGGCCGCGGCACTTCAGGAAGTCGTTCGCGGACATCATGAAGTAGCTCCAGGACTAGGTGACTTCGGCCGAATCGGTGAACCGTTTCGCGGGGCCCGTCCTAAGGTCTGGACGCGCCGTGAATCGCGGGCGCGCGAAGCACGAGGAGAAGGACGGCGACGATGACGACGGACCTGTTGTGCACACATATCGATCAGATACGCCCGGTGAAGCCCACCACGGTGGGCTGCGAGGAGTGCCTCGTCGCCGGCGATACCTGGGTGCACCTGAGGCTGTGCCTCAGCTGCGGACACGTCGGATGCTGCGACTCGTCGAAGAACCGTCACGCCACCCGGCACTACCGGACCACCGAGCACCCGGTCGCGGCCTCCCACGAGCCGGGCGAGGACTGGGCGTGGTGCTACGCCGACCAGCTGATGCTGGACCCGGCATGAGCACGGCCCGGGAGAGCGCGCCCGCATCCACCGCCCCTGCCCCTGCCCCCGCTGCGGCCGCGGCCGCGGCCGAGCGCGCGGAGAGCCGCAAGCCGGTGATCCTGGCCGTCGACGACGACCCGCAGGTGCTGCGGGCCGTCCGCCGCGACCTGCGCAGCGCCTACGGCGACCGCTACCGGGTTCTCGGCGCCTCCTCGGCGGCCGACGCCCTGAAGATCCTGGACTCCCTCGACGAGCGGGGCCACGACCCGGCACTGTTCCTCGTGGACCAGCGCATGCCGGACGTGACGGGCGTGGAGTTCCTGCTGGAGGCCGTCAGCCGCTTCCCGGACGCCCGCCGGGTGCTGCTGACCGCGTACGCGGAGACCGACGCGGCGATCACCGCCATCAACCGGGTCCGCCTGGACTACTACCTGCTCAAGCCGTGGGACCCGCCCCACGAGCGGCTCTTCCCCGTCCTGGACGACCTGCTCTCGGACTGGCTGGCGACCTACCGCCCCGCCTACGACGGGATCATCGTCGCCGGCCACCTCGTCTCGCCCGGCACCCACGCCGTACGGGACTTCTTCACCCGCAACGGCCAGCCCTTCCGCTTCCTCAACGTCGAGCGGGACCCCGAGGCGCTGACCCTGGTCGCCGCCCAGCCCGAGGCGGCCCTGCCCCTGGTGCGCTTCCCCGACGGGGCGGTGCTCTCGGCGCCGACCGACGCGCAGCTCGCCCAGCACCTGGGCCTGGCCACCACCGCCTCCCGCCCGCACTACGAGTGCGTCATCGTCGGCGCGGGCCCCGCGGGCCTGGCGGCGGGCGTCTACGCGGCCTCCGAGGGCCTGTCCACGCTGATGCTGGACTCCCGCGCCCCGGGCGGCCAGGCCGGCACGTCCAGCCTGATCGAGAACTACCTCGGCTTCCCCTCGGGCCTCTCCGGCGGTGACCTGACCCGCCGGGCGACCATCCAGGCCTCCCGCTTCGGCGCCGAGATCCTGCACCCGGTGGAGGTGGTCTCACTCACCCGGGACGACCCGGCGAAGATCCTCACCCTCGCCGACGGCACGGAGATCTCCGCCGAGACGGTCCTGCTCGCGACCGGAGTCTCGTACAACCGGCTCGACGCCCCGGGCGCCGACCGCTTCGAGGGCGCCGGCCTCTACTACGGCGCCGCGACCACCGAGAGTTCGGCCTGCATCTCCCAGCACGTGTTCATCGTCGGCGGGGCCAACTCGGCGGGGCAGGCCGCCGTGCACTTCGCCAAGTACGCCGCCCGCGTGACGATCCTGGTCCGCGCGTCCTCCCTGGACGCGAGCATGTCCCGCTACCTGATCGACGAGATCGAACGCACGCCGAACATCGAGGTCAAGGTGCGCACCACGGTGGTACGGCTGGACGGCGAGGAGCACCTGGAGCGCCTCACCCTCCACGACGCGGACACCGGCAAGGACACCGAGGTCGCCGCCCGGTTCATGTTCACCTTCATCGGCGCCCGCCCTCACACCGGCTGGCTCGCGGGAGTCGTCGAGCGGGACGAGTACGGCTTCGTCCTCACCGGCTCGGACCTGATCTCGAACGGGGGCGAGCTCCCGGCCGAATGGAGCCTGGAGCGCGCACCCTACCCCCTGGAGACGAGCGTGCCCGGCGTCTTCGCGGCGGGCGACGTCCGCGCCCACTCGGTCAAACGGGTGGCGTCGGGCGTGGGCGAGGGGGCGATGGCCGTCTCGCTCATCCACCGCTACCGCTCGATGGGCTGAGATGGGCCGAGAGCGAACGCTGTGCCCTTGTGATCAAGGGCACAGCGGATGCAACGTTGATTACATGATTACAGCCGAACAGAGCGAACAGCTCCGCGCGTGGTTCGCCGAGCGCCTGCCGGTGGACGTCTACGAGTCCCTCGGCTCGGTCACCGCCGACCGCGAGGAGATCACGGTCGTCGGCACCATCCCGGCGACCGAGTCCGTACGGGAGTTCCGGATACGCACCCGCGAACAGCGCATCGAAGTGGCCCGCGAGGCCGAGGAGCTCTACCGCCGCAAGGTCGCCTGGGGCGTACGGGTGGGTGACGAGACGACCCTTTTCACCCACCTCGCCGTCCCGGTCATGACCCGCCTGCGCCAGTCCGAGCGCCAGGTCCTCGACACCCTGGTCGCCGGCGGCGTGGCCCGCAGCCGGGCCGACGCCCTGGCCTGGTGCGTCCGTCTCGTCGGGCGCAACACGGACAGCTGGCTGACGGACCTGCGCGACTCCCTGGACCAGGTCGGGCGGGTCCGCGCGCAGGGTCCCGACGTCGCCGGCACGACGGACTCCATGAAGTCCGGGTCCGAATGACGAATCCGCCCCACGGAGCCGTGTGATCGCGTAAGGCTGGCCGGGACCTATACCCAGGGAGAGGTACGCACCATGACGACCACCGTCGAATACATCCGCTACCGGATCGCATTGGACGACCAGCAGGCCTTCGAGGACGCGTACGCCCGGGCGGCCGATTCCCTGGCCGCCTCACCCGAGTGCATCGACTACGAACTGGCCCGGTGCGAGGAGGAGAAGGAGCGCTACATCCTCCGGATCCGCTGGACCTCGATCGAGGCCCACCTGGGCGGGTTCCGCAAGGGGGAGCACTTCCCGGCCTTCTTCAGCGCGATCCGCCCGTACGTGACGGCCATCGAGGAGATGCAGCACTACCTCGTCACGGGCGTCGTGGGCACGGGAAAGGGCGCCGGACAGCGATGAGCACCACACCCACCATCTACGAGTGGATGGGCGGGGCGGAGGCGATGAACCGCCTCACCGACGCCTTCTACGCCCATGCCCTGCAGGACGAGATCCTGGCCCCGGTCTTCGCGGGCATGGATGCGGAGCACCCGCAGCACGTCGCGGTCTGGCTGTCGGAGGTCTTCGGCGGCCCGGCCGGGTACACCGCCCACCACGGCGGCCACCAGCACATGGCCACCAAGCACCTGGGCCGTGCGATCACCGAGAAGCAGCGCCGCCGCTGGGTGGACCTGCTCATGGACACGGCCGACGAGGTCGGCCTCCCGACGGATCCGGAGTTCCGCGGGGTGTTCGCCTACTACATCGAGTGGGGCACCCGCATGGCCCTCATCTACTCGGGCCCCAACCCCCCGCCGGTGGACGCGGCAGAGATCCCGGTCTGGTCCTGGGGCCAGACCCCGCCGTGGATCCCGAAGACGGACTGACCCTCCACCCCCGGGGCTCCGCCCTCCCCAGGGCGGTGCCCCGATCCTTCACCCCGCCGCACCATCCAGCCCGCCGGCGCTTGAGCCGCGGGATCCGGGGGCGGAGCCCCGACCTTTCAGCCCCGCCGGCGCCTGAGGCGCGGGGTCCGGGGCGGAGCCCCGGCATCCGACCCGCGCCCGGCTTCCGGCTCGGCCAGCACCACTGCGAACCCGGGCTCGCCCCCACTCCCCCGCCAGAAGTCCACCGCCTCCTCCAGCACCTCCACGAACGTCTCCCACTCCCCGGGCCGCGCCTCCGCGTACGCACGCCACGACGTCACCGCCACCAGCCGCCCCGCGGCCGGGGCAGCGAGCGGCAACCACGACAGATCCCGCAGCGCATCCGCGAGCGCGTCCCAGTTCCCGCCGACCCACTCCGGCAGCCGCAAGGCGTCCCCGCACCGCCCCATCAGCCCGGCCTTGTCCCGTACGCCGTCCAGGTCCAGGCGTACGGTCGTCCAGCCCGCGGCCTCGGCGGCCGCGAGGGCCGGGGCGAGCGGCTGCGGGTCCAGGGTCATCGGAGAACCGCCTTGAAGGTCTCGTAGTGGTCGTCCGTGTAGTAGAACTCCCCACCCTCACCCGTCACGATCCGCCGGGCCCCACGGTCCCGCTCCCCCGGCGTACGCACCGTGAACTCGTGGTAGTAGCCGCGCTTCTGGCGCGGCAGGACCTTCTCGAAGTTCCCGAAGACGGTGCCGTCCTGCCGGTACGGGTACGGGCCGCCCTTGTCGATGAGCGCGAGGACGTCCCGCGCCTGCCGCGGCAGGGCGTCGGCCCGTACGACGGCCATCCCCCGCGCCCAGTCCGGAGCACCCTCGGGCACGGCATCGGAGGGCGCACGGGAAGGCGTACTGGGAGCCGCACTCGGCTCGGCACTGCCGCCCACGGCGGGGCCGGGTTTCTGCGCACCACAGCCCGCCGTCGCGACGAGCGCGACACAGAGGAACACGGCCCCCAGCGCACGCAACAGGCATCGGGGCACGTTCCGGAAGATCATGCGCCGATCGTGCCAAATATCCGATTCGCCCGCGAATCGCTCGGTCGCGTCAGAGCGCGGCCATCTTGCTGTACGGACTCAGGATGCGCTTCTGGACCGAACCGAAGTCGACGAGAACGGCGATCCCCTCCTCAATTCCGACGACACGGCCGAGGCCGTGCTCGTCGTGAGTGACCCGGTCGCCGACGTTGAACTGCCGGATGGGCTGTTCCACGGGGGCTTTGAACGGGCTGGACGGCAAATGGCGGCGAGGCACTGCTGATTTTGTCATCGGAACCAGTATGCGCCCCGCGAGCCGCCGCGCGGTGCCCTTCGCATCTCGATCCGGGCACCATCCGCACCACCAGGGCCCCGGAAGGCCCGCACGGGCACCCGCAGAGGCACACAGGGGCACGCAGCGGCGGCGCAGGCCGGAGTGGAGACGGGGTGGGGAGGGGGGCCGGGGGTGGGCGTCAGCCCCCTACAGGTCGTCGGGGTCGGCCCGCTCCAGCGCCGGCCGCAGCCCCGGGGCCGACTCCGTCAGCAGGTAGTCGGCGACCGCCGTGTCCGTGACCAGGCTGGTGACCAGCCCCGACCGCAGCACCGCGCCGATCGCGGAGGCCTTGCGCAGCCCGCCTGCGATGGCCACGACCTCGGGGATCCGGCGCAGCCGGTCCGCCTCGACCGTGATGCACCGCTCACCGAGGTCCCGGCCGACGCGTCGGCCCTCGGCGTCGAAGAGGTGGGCGGACATCTCGGCCGCGACGCCCAGCGAGGCGTAGTGGGCCCGCTCCTCGTCCGTCAGCATGTCGTGGACGGTCGAGATGCCCGGCTCCCACGAACCGATGGAGACGGCCGCGACCGTCACCTTGTCGAAGTAGTCGAAGGCGCGCGCGATCCCGGTCTGGCTGCGCAGCGCGGCCGCGGTCGCCGGGTCGGGCAGCAGCATGGGCGCGTAGATGGGGTGCGCGTCGCCGCCCGATACCTGCGCGGCCCTGCGTACGGCCTCGACCGAGCCGCGCTCCGCGGTCCCCGCGTCGTACACCCCGGTCAGCTGGACCACGGTGCACTGCGGCAGGCGGTGCAGGGAGGCGGCCATGTGGATGGTCGACCGGCCCCACGCGAGACCCAGTACATCGCCCTCGTTGACCAGTTCGCCGAGCAGGTCGGCGGCGACCGCGCCCAGGTTCTCCGGGTCCGGGGCATCCTCGGTGGCGTCGGCCGGCGACTCCACCACGACGGCGTGCCGGAGCCCGTACCGGGCCCGGAGCGCGTCCGACCGCTCCGCGTCGAGCTCGGCCGGGACCCGGATCTCGATGCGCACGAGGTCGCGTTCGAGGGCGGTCTCCAGGACCCTGGCCACCTTGAAGCGGCTCACGCCGAACTCCTCGGCGATCTGGATCTTGGACTTGCCCTCCAGGTAGAAGCGGCGGGCCATGGCCGCCGCCTGCACCAGCTCCGCGGGTCCCATCCGCAGGGCTGACCGTCCCGCCGACATTGCAGACACCGCGTTCTCCTCACTGCTGTTCACACTCTCGTGTTCACACTCTCGACTCGCCGTTCATCCTGTCAGATCCGACGGCCGTTGATCAGCCTGGACAGCTCCCGTTCACCAAGCTGTTCACCAACCCTTGGCTCAGTGGTCGCAAGCCCACGGCGCCGCCGCGACCGCCGCACCCGCCTGCTCACGCAGCGTACGGACGGCGGCCGCCGGGTCGACCGCCCCGTAGACCGCGCTGCCCGCCACGAAGACGTCCGCGCCGGCCTCGGCGCAGCGCTCGATGGTCGAGGCCGACACCCCGCCGTCGACCTGGAGCCACAGCTCCAGACCGTGCTTGGCGATCAGCTCCCGGGTACGGCGGATCTTGGGGAGCATGATGTCGAGAAAGGGCTGGCCGCCGAAGCCCGGCTCGACCGTCATGATCAGCAGCATGTCGAGCTCGGGAAGGATGTCCTCGTACTGCTCGATCGGCGTCGCGGGCTTGAGCGCCATGGAGGCCCTCGCCCCCTTGGCCCGGATCTCCCGCGCGAGGCGTACGGGCGCCGCCGCGGCCTCGGCGTGGAAGGTGACCGAGCCCGCTCCGGCCTCCACGTACTGCGGGGCCCAGCGGTCCGGGTTCTCGATCATCAGGTGCAGGTCCAGCGGGATGTCCGTGGCGCGGCTCAAGGACTCCACGATCGGCACGCCGAGGGTGAGGTTCGGGACGAAGTGGTTGTCCATGACGTCGACATGCAGCCAATCGGCCCCCTCGACGGCCTTCGCCTCCTCGGCGAGACGGGCGAAGTCGGCGGACAGGATGCTGGGATAAATCTGAGCGGCCATGCCCCAAGCCTGCCATGCCTGCGGCCGGTTCCGGCCACGACCCCGCAAGTCGGAAACTGCGTAGCGATGCTTAAGTAATCACACGGAACATTGAACCATCCCTTACAAATCAGCCGGGCACGATTCTGTCCATGACGCCGTCGCCGCGCCGGCGCCCCGAGCGCCGGCCCCGCGCCTCCCCCCGGCGACATCGGCTGCTGCGGAGTGCTTTCACCATCAGGAAATTCGATATCAGTCCGTCGCTCATATTCGGCCTGCCCGAAGGAATCGTCGGTGACCATCTGCTCGGGGGCGGCCGGGGGCCGGGGTGTGTACCTACGCCGGCCGCCGCCGTCGTCGGTCAGGCGGGCGGCGCGCCGCGCAGGTGGCGCAGCAGCCCCTCCAGGGCTGCCCAGCTCTCGGCGCTCTCGGCGTCGCCGAGTGCGTAGTAGAAGCCCGGCCTGGCGCTCGGGCCCAGTTGCACCGGGCGTTCCTTGAGCGGCGTCCTGCTCGCGGTATCGCGCCCCGCCTCGTGCACCTCCGCCGGGCCGAGTACGAAGGCGTACGGCAGTGGCGGGTTCTCGTAGCGTGGCGGGGCGCTCAGGTCCCGGCGGGCTTCGCGCAGCTGGCACAGCATGGTCTTGAGCCCGTACCGGGTCACCAGCTCCTCTGCCAGCCCCGGAAGGGCCTCAAACGGTATCTCCTCGCCCGGGCCGTAGCCCACGGTGAGGGTGACGTCCTCCTCCACCGCCTCCGGGGTGCGGATCACGCGCAATGTGGCGACGGCGGGCCGTTCCGACGTGCCGACGACAACGGTCCAGGTGGGCCGAGGGGCCCGCTCGTAGGCCAGCTCGGTCAGCTGGCGCCGCGACCACTTCAGACCTGCGGGTTCCGAGGTCCCCCAGCCGGCCGGCAGGCCGCCCGTCAGCGCCTGCCAGGCGGCTTCGAGCGCGCCGCCGAGGACGAGGTCCGCCGTGGGGCGGTGCAGGGTGCGGAAGGAGACGCTGAGCTGGCGCTCACCGGTGGGTCCGGCCTCGGTGAAGGCGTCCGCCACCGGGGTCTCGCCGTTCTCGTCCCGGGCCGGGGCGAACGCGTCGTCCTGCCATGTGAGTACGGCGCCCGTGAGGCCGTCGTAGTAGCCGCACCGCTCGTCCTGCACCACCCAGCGCGAGGGCATGGACTGCAGCAGCAGGCGGGTGGGCGTGGAGAGGCGGCAGTGCGGCGGGGTGACGATCTGCAGGGACCGGTCGCTCTCCACGGTGGCCCGCAACACCTCGGAGAGCCAGCTCGTCATAGGGACGACGGGGCGGTCCTGGAGGACGACGGCGGCCTTGTCGGTGAGCATGTCCACGGCCGGCTGGGCGGCGGCGGGGGCCGGTACGGCGGTGATGCCCGAGACGTCGACCGGGCGGGCCGCGCCGACGGTGCCCGGGGCGTCCGGCGGCCAGACCTTGCCGCCCAGCAGCATGGTCAGGCGGGCGGCGAACGCACCCGCGAGCTCCTCCGCCTGCGGAACTCCCGCGGCGGCGCGCGCCTCGACCCACCACGCCGGGCCGTCGCCCGACAGGGCAGCGCCCGGCCCGAGCAGCCGGGCCGCCTCGCCCGGCACCTGAAGCATGAGCGGGACCTCGATCGAGACGAGCGGCCGGCCGTCGGCGTCGCACAGCTGGACGACGGCCCCCTCGCCGGCGGTCTCGACCAACAGGTCCGGGCCGCCCGCGAGCCGGCCCGCCAGGACGCTGAGCGCGTCCGGCATGCGCTCGGTGAGCGCGATCACGTCCTTGGTCATGCCGTGTTCCTTGTCGCCATGTCTCTCAGTGCGTTTCTGTCAGTGCTTCGCGGACCTCCGCACGCACGCGTTCGTTTCCGAAGGCCGGCAGGTACTCGCCGAACCGTCGACCCTCCGGGCCCCGCGCTGGGGAGACGACGGCCCCGCATGGACCGGCACCTGATCTCGCTGAACTGGTCGCCCACTGCCGAGCGCCGCATCGGTGACGTCCGGCCCGAGCCCGTCGATGATGTCGGGAGCCCCGAGTCCTTAGCCCTCGACCCTCCGTAGTACGTCGGTTCGCCGGGCTCCGCGGCGACGCCGAGCACCTGCTCAAGCTCCTGAAGGGCGGCCGCGAGCCTGGGTGCGTTGTTGGCGTGGGTGAGTGGCTGCGGTCGGCCACGGAAATCGCAATGCCCCCAGACGCCGTGGTGCACGGAGAGCTCGACCCAGACGTCCATCTCGTCAGGCACCAGAAGGAGTTCCACCAGCCGGTACTGCATGTGCCGTTCACCCGCTGCGTCGAACCAGGCACCCGTTCCCAACAACGTGATTCCGCCGATCTCAGCCTGCGGATGACCGATCGGCCGACAGGCGCCGAGCAGGTCGGGCAACGCCGGATCGTCGAGCGAACATGTGTCGGCCCTCAGCCTGCTGTGCACACCGAGGCCGCAACTGCCGGTCTGGAACCATGGCCACTCAAGTGCATGCAGCTCCATCAGGTCGTGCTTCGCGAGCACCGCGCTCATACGCGCCGCGGTGGCGAGCGCGAACTCCAGACCGGGACCCGGCATGTCGTCCAGGACCCAGGTCCACGAGCCGCTTTCCTTGGGCGCGCGCATCAACATGGTCGGCAAACTCTCCTATTTCGGGGCAGCGTTGCTGTGGAAAGATGAAGGCGTACATCTCGCCGACCACGTCGGCCATGTCGGTGGCCGAGCCGCACCTCCGGCCGGCCGGGCAGCCCGCCTGCATCGAAAAGCTCACCGTCGTACCACCGCACGGTCACCCCGGCGGCATCGGCTGCTCCGACCCACCATGGAACAGGTAGTCGTACATCGCCCGGAGGTAGGCATCCAGAGTCTCCTGGTGGGGGAACTCAATATCGGTCAGCTCATATTCGGCCGGCCCGAAGGAATCGTCCGCCAAAGCCCGAGCGAAACCCGAACGAACCGCCTCGACGAACGGTTCGTTGAATCCGAGCAGCGTGGGTCTGAGGTAGCCGCTCGCGTCATACCCTTCCACGAGGTGGAGATACCTCCCGACGAAGCGCTCGAATCGCTCGTCCATTCACCCTTTCCCGTCCATCGTCCCGCGGCCTGACGGCGTCGCGCAGCCCCTACACCCGACACCCGGGGGCGACACCGGTCCTCACCAGGGACGTCGATGCATCCGCCGCCCGGCTGCCCGCCCCGGTCGCGATCAGAGCGGGCGTCGGGGCAGGACCGTCACGCCCCGAGGTAGTCGCGAATTCCGGCCAGCGGATCGCGACCGTGCTCCTCGGCGTACTCGCGGCGACGCGAGTCGGCCTTCTGCGGATTCGCCACGCAGCAGTAGTCCCAGAAGTCGACCAGTACGCGGAACGCGTCGTCGAGCGCGTATTCGCCCTGAACGTGCTCGACGAAATAGTTCTCCACCCTCACGCCCTGCGGGCTGATGGTGACGGTGTGCGCGTTGCCGTCCAGGTCCTCCGGCGTGAATCCCGGATTGGCCTTGGCCTCGGCGACCAGGTCGATCGCCTCCAGCACGGACAGCGGCGAGAGCTGGATGTCGGCCGTGATCCACTGCCCCAGGATGTTCAGCTCGGCAGGGCCCGAGAAGGACGGCACCCCGAAGGCGTCCTCGACGTAGTACTTGGTGCGGATCACTGCTCTGTTCTCCTTCTTGCCTACTTCGACATGAGCGGGTAAATAGTCTTCGCGTCGCCGGTGATCGGGTCGAAATATCCTTCGAAGGTGATGCCCTTCCAGTCTCCACGCCACTTGTTCGTAGCGGCGTCGACCACCCGGCCGTTCTCGAAGGACTTCTCCATGGCGCGCCTGACCTGCTTTTCCGTCCAACCCGGCGGAAAGAAGTTCGTCTTAGCGCGCTTCATCACCATCTCCCCGGTGCGCGGATCACGCACCACACATTGCCGGTGGTCAATCCCGTCTTGTGATCGATCTCAATGATCCTCGGGACCTTCACCATGTAGGGGTTGAGATCTCGGCCACCGGGTCGGAAATGGTAACCGGACACCTTGGGGTTGCCATTGCGATCGTACTTGAGCTCTCCCTGGAGCACGTGCTCGAAGGTGTGCTCAGGGATACGACCGCCCTTCGGCAGCGGAGGAAGCTCCTCCACCGTCGGCGGATCCTGTTGAGGAGTGGTGCTGTCTCCGCTGTGGCCCGTCCCCGAGTCCGCGCCCGGCTGGCCCGTGCCGGGGTCGGCGGGGTCGTGGGCCGAGTCGCCAAGGCCCGCGGGGTCATGGGGATCGCCGGCGTGACCGGAACCGGAGCCCTGACCCGCAGGGTCATGCTGACCGGTGCCGTGGCCGCTGCCGCCGGACGAGCCGTTGCCCCAGTGCCCCGCCCCGGAACCGCCGTGCTGGTGGCTCCCGCCGCCGGTGGTGCCACGGCCGCCCTCAGCACCCGTGTGCGGTGTGCCCGGCCCGGCGCCGGAGGAGGAACCGCGCCCGCTGCCGTGGGTCGGCACATGAGCGGTCGGGGATTCCCCGGCATGCCCGCCCGGGGCGTGGGATCCGCCGGTCGGGTGCGCCGGGCCCGACGGGTGGCCCGTTGAGTTCTCTGCGTCGCTGGGGCCGCCCGCGCCTTCCAGGACGCGTTCCCTGACCGGTGCCGGCTCGTGGGTGTTGGGCAGGTCGTCCTTGTGCGGCTCCCGGACCGGCTCGGTGTCGGGGACGACGTTGCCGTGCTCGTCACGGATGGTGCCGTCGTGGCCGATGACGCGCTTGTTGCCGTTCGGGTCGGTGTACTCGTGGCCGGCCGGGGGCGGGGTCGTTTCCGCCGGGTGCGGCGAGGTCCCGCCGGGCATGGTGTGGGCCATGTCGTCCACGCCCGCCCTGCTCGTCTTCAGGCCCTCCATGAAGTCGCCGACCTTGATCTTGGTGACGTTGGCGGCCTTGCCGAGGTAGCTCATCGGGTCGACGAGCACGCCCGCCTTGCCCATCGCCGTCGCGACCTCCGCGCCGACGCCCAGCTTTCCGGCCCTGCCGAGCTTGAGCAGCGAGCCGGAGCCGATGGTCAGGACGTTGAACATGACCGTCCCGCCGGCCCGCGCGGGATCCTTGCCCCACTCGTCCCACGCGACCAGCGACTTGCCGAAGTTGCGCAGGGCGGCCTTGTTCTTCTCCCGGTCGCTGTGGTCGGCCGGGCCGAGCATCCTGTCCATCGCCCAGTCCCACGGCGTGAGGAGGTAGCCGCTGACACCCTCGAAGACGTCGCCGATGCCCGACCAGGTCTCCTTGAGGGTGTCCATGTCGAACACGTTGACCATGTTGCCGAGGCCCTTGAGGGTGCCCCAGACGCCGTCGACGAAGAAGCCCTTCAGGCCGCTGCCGACGTTGTCCTTCGTCCACTCCCACGCGGCCCGCAGGCCCGTGTACTCGCGCTCGTCGGCCTTCCCCCAAGGCGTCTCCTTGGCGTCCTTGACGTCGCTCTCCTTGAAGCCGTACATGCCGGCCTTGTGTGAACCGTCGTCGACGACGAAGTGCGTGCCGCCCACCAGCGTGGTGATCTTGTTGGCCGCGTCGCGCTCGACGCCCTGGAACGCCACCCACGTCACGCCGACCTCGCGGACGAGGCGCGCGTTCTCGTCGATCTTGCCCTGGTCCTGCTGTCAGTCCTCGTCGTCCTTGTTGTCCGCGACGAACTTCTCCGCATCGAGGCGGAGTTGCTTCATCTTCGCCACCAGTGGACGGGCGGTCGACGCGAAAGTCGTCAGCGCCCCGCTGACGGACTCCAGCTTCGTCGCGAAGGCGTCCGCCTTGTCCCGGACGGGAATCGTCGAGTTGAGCAACTCCTCCTGTTCGGGAGCGTCGTAGACCGGGTCCAGTGCCTGGAAGGCGTTGTGCACGTCCCTGCCGGTGCCGCGGATGCTGGACGCGGTCGTCTTGAGCGGGGCCGCGTGCGTCTCCAAGGTCTCCAGGTTGCCGGTGAAGGTCGGTATCTTCCCGACCTCGATCACTTCTTGGGACCCTTCAGCTCTTCCGCGGTCGGAGCCTTGGAGTACTCCTCCTGCTTGTTCTTCGCCATCTGCAGGTCGCCCTTGACGTACTCCTCAGTGGCAAGGCGCGCCCCGGTGATGGACTTTCCCGTCCGAACGGGAAGGAACTTCAGGTCGTTTTCCGTTCGCTGCTGAAACTCAAGCAAGGCCTGGGCCACAGGGCCGAACGCGCCCTCCTTGGGCAGCTCGGTCCCGCCCAGCACCATCGTGCCCGCCCACGTCGCTGCGCCGACCACGCCGTCGCTGTACAACGTGAACTCTTCCTCGAACTTGCTGCCCGCTTCGGCGGTCTTGTTCAGGACGCCTTGGACGCCGGCCGGCTTGATGTCCCACGTAGACACGTTGTCCCCCGCTCCTCACAACGCTTCTCTCCAGTGCCCGACGCCGGCCGACGGCGCCGCCGCCCACCCGCACAGGTGATCCATTTCTATCAACCTGGCATTGCCGTCTGCAAAGTGAATGAGGGGCATTCCGGCCCGTCGACCACCCTCGTCGCGGAGTTGTGACACAGCGCGCAACGGCCCCTCGCCGTTTCACGACCACGCCGGCCTGGCCGACCACTGCGCAGGCCCGGTCGTAGTCGTCGGCCGTGGTGGCGTCTGCCGCCGCCCACGGGCAGGGGCACGACAGCCCGCGGATACGGCACACCCCCCGCGACAGACGTCGTCGCGGGGGGGTGTCGGGCCGTGTGCCAGGTCGTGGGCCAGGTCGTTCGCTACGCCGTGCGGCGCAGCAGGGCCAGGTACATCGCGTCCGTGCCGTGCAGGTGCGGCCACAGCTGGACGTCCGGGCCGTCGCCCAGCCCGGGGACGCCCTCCATGAAGGGCCTGGCGTCGATGAGTTCGGCGGACACCGGCGCGTTGCCGGCGCCGCGGCCCTTGAGGACGTCGTCCACCACGACCCGGGTCTCCGCCAGGTGCGGCGAGCACGTCGCGTAGCCGACGACCCCGCCGACCCGCACCGCCGACAGCGCCTGGCGCAGCAGCCCGCGCTGGAGCGGCGCGAAGCCCTCCAGGTCCTCCGGGCGTCGGCGCCAGCGGGCCTCCGGGCGGCGGCGCAGCGCGCCCAGGCCGGAGCACGGCACGTCCATCAGGACGCGGTCGAAGGAGCCCGGCAGCCACGCCGGGCGGGTGCCGTCCGCTGCGATGACCTGGTACGGGCCCGGGTTGCCCGCGAGCGCCCGCTCCACCAGTCGCGCACGGTGGGGCTGCTTCTCCGAGGCCAGCAGGAACGCCCCGCGCTCGGCCGCGAGTGCGGCGAGCAGCGCCGCCTTGCCGCCCGGGCCGGCGCAGCCGTCGAGCCAGCGCTCGTCGCGGCCCTCGACCGGCACGGCCGCCAGGGCCATCGCCACCAGCTGGCTGCCCTCGTCCTGTACGCCGGCGCGGCCCTCGCGCACCGCCTCCAGCGCCCCCGGCTCGCCGCCCTCGGCCATCCGGACGGCGTACGGCGACCAGCGCCCCGGGAGCGCAGACTCCTCGCCGACCGCCTCCAGCAGTTCCTGGGGCGTGGACCGGCCGGGCCGCGCGACCAGGGTCACCTCGGGCCGTTCGTTGTCGGCCTCCAGCAGGTCCTCGATCCCGGCGCGCCCGCCGCCCAGAGCATCCCACAGGGCGCTGACGACCCACCTGGGGTGCGAGTGGTAGACGGCGAGGTGCTCCTCGGCGTCCTCCTCGTAGGGCGGCGCGACCCGCTCCAACCAGCCCTCCAGGTCGTGCGCCGCGATCTTGCGCAGCACGGCGTTGACGAACTTGGCGCGTCCGTCCCCGAGCACCACCCGGGCCAGCTCCACGCTCGCCGAGACGGCGGCGTGGGTGGGGATCCGGGTGCCCAGCAGCTGGTGCGCGCCGAGGGAGAGCACGTCCAGGACCGGCGGGTCGACCTCGCGCAGCGGGCGGTCGATGCAGGCCTTGATGACCGCGTCGTAGGTGCCCTGGCGGCGCAGCGTCCCGTAGACCAGTTCGGTGGCCAGCGCCGCGTCGCGCGCCTCGAACTTCTCGTCCTGGCGGGCCTTCTTGAGCAGCGGCGGCAGGACGAGGTTGGCGTAGGCGTCGCGTTCGTCCACCGCCCGCAGCACCTCGAAGGCCAGCATCCGGACGGGGTCCTTCTGGGGCCGGCGGTAGGGCTTGGCCTGCTTGCCGCCCGCTCCCGCGGGGGCGGGCTTGCGACGGGGCTGACGGGGCTGTTCGCTCACGTGAAAGGTGCTCCGGATGTACGAGTGCTACGAGTGCTACGAGTGCTACAAGAGTTGCGGGTCTTGCGGGTGCTGAGAACCGCTGGGTGGTGCTGCCGGGACGCCGGGACTACGGGTGACTACGGGAACGTCCGCACTGATCAGCCTACGTCGGCTCCGCCGAGCCGCTCGCCGGGGGCGATCCGCACCCCGCGCGCCCAGTCGGCGGCGCGCATCGGCTTCTTGCCCTGCGGCTGGACCCAGAGCAGCTCGACGGCGTGCGAGCCGGTGCCGACGTAGACGTTGTTCTTGGCCGCGGACAGCGCGCCCGGCGCCAGGTCCGTACGGTCGGTGACCATGCCGAGCGAGATCAGCTTGAGCCGCTCTCCCCGGAAGACGGTCCACGCGCCCGGCGCCGGCGTGCAGCCGCGCACGACGCGGTCGGCGCGCATCGCGGGCGCCGTCCAGTCGATCCGGGCGTCCTCCACCGTGATCTTGGGTGCGAGGGAGATCCCGTCCAGGGGCTGGGCGACGGCGCGCAGGGTGCCGTCCTCGATGCCGTCCATGGTGGCGGAGAGCAGTCCGGCGCCGGCGAAGGCGAGGCGCGTCAGCAGGTCGCCGCTGTTGTCGGTCGGACGGATCTCCTCGGTGAGGACGCCGTAGACCGGGCCCGAGTCCAGGCCTTCCTCGATCTGGAAGGTGGAGGCGCCGGTGAGCTGGTCCCCGGCCATGATCGAGTGCTGGACGGGTGCGGCTCCGCGCCAGGAGGGCAGGAGCGAGAAGTGCAGGTTGACCCAGCCGTGGCGGGGGATGTCGAGGGCGCTCTTGGGGAGGATGGCCCCGTAGGCGACGACCGGGCAGCAGTCGGGGTCGATCTCGCGCAGCCGGGCCTGGAAGTCGGGATCGCGCGGCCGGGTGGGCTTGAGGACCTCGATGCCGGCCTCTTCGGCGCGTTCGGCGACCGGGCTGGCGACGAGCCGCCGGCCGCGGCCGGCCGGTGCGTCGGGCCGGGTGACGACGGCCGCGACCTCGTGCCGCCCGGAGGCGATCAGGGCGTCCAGGGCGGGTACGGCGACCTCGGGGGTGCCTGCGAAGACGAGCTTCACTGGGGGTCCTACCTCGCTATGTCGGCTGTCAGCAGCGCACCAGTCTATGGGGCGTCCGCCGAGCGGCCCACCTGTGGTGCCACGGGATGGCGAGGGGGCGCGCGTATACGCGCGCGCCACTCGCATATGCCGACACGCCCCCACAGCGTGACCTGGGCGACGGGTGGCGCGTTGGTCAAGAGAGATTGACCGAAACGGGCCGCGTGTGAACGATGTCTGCGGCCCGATCCGCCCTTCAGCACCGGTTCGAGAGGCTTCTTCATGGCCGACCACGCCACCCACGACGCCCAAGCCCGGGCCAGCCTGCACCTCCTGGTACGGGACATCGAGCGGGTTCGCCGCCAGGTGGATGCCTTGCGTACGCTCACCGCCCAGCTCGGCAACGTGTACCGCCCGCGTCGTTCGGGCCCGTCCACTGGCTTCGTCGTCTACGGCCGGGCGCCCGCGCCCACCGTCCGCCTCGCCCAGGAGCTGCGGGACAGCGTGGAGACGCTGGTCACCGCCGCTGTGGACTTCGACCGCTCGCTCGGCTTCTCGTGGGACGCGGTCGGCTCGGCGCTCGGTGTCACCAAGCAGGCGGTGCACCGCCGTTACGGTGCCCGGCGGGCGCAGTCCGCGGAGGCCTCGGAGCCGCTGGCCGAGGGGACGACCAGCCGGACCATGGGGCCGCTGCCCACCGTCCCGGCCGCCCGCTCGGTGCCACCGCAGCCGGTACGCGAGGAGGCCCAGGCCGCGGCCGCTGCGGGCGGTGCCGCCGCGCGCAGCCTCGGGGAGGCTCCCCGCTCCCCCGCCTTCCCCGGTCCGCGCAACGGCTGACCCCCTCCCCGCCGCCGGGACGCCGACCCCCGACGGCCGGCCCAGGGCCGCCGCGCAGGACACCGCCCCGGTGGGGAGGACCGTACGGTCCCCCACCGGGGCTTCGGCGTTCCGCGTCGCCGGATGCCCGACGGGTCGGCCGCGTAGGTGTCAGCCGATGCCCGACCCGACAGCTCCCCGCGTCGGTGTCAGCCGATGTCCGACGGGTCGATCCGGACCCGCACCGCCTCCGCCGCCGGGACACCGCGGGCCAGGCGCGCGGCCTGCGCGGACTTCAGCGCGGCCGCCAGGGCGGCCCCGCTGCCCGGCGGGACCCGGACCAGGGCGCGCTCCCCGGGGGACGCCTCCCCGCGCCGTCCGGGCAGCGGCACGGGGCCGAGGATCTCGGCGTCGGGCGGCAGCCCGGCCCCGGCCAGGAAGGTCTCCACGGCCTCGCCCCGCCCGGCGACCGCGGCCATCCGCGAGACGGGCGGGAAGCCGAGCTGGGCCCGCTCCGCGAGTTCGCGTACGGCGTGGCCCACCGGGTCCCAGCGGACGAGCGCCTGGACGGGGCGGAGCGTGGGCTCGGCGACCACCACGACCTGGCCGTCGGCCCGTACGAGGGAGGCGGCGGCGATCCAGCGGCGCAGTGCGTCCTCCCCGGCGCGCAGGTCGGGGCGGGTCAGCATGGCCCAGCCGTCGAGGAGCAGCGCGGCGGCGTACCCGGTGCCCGCGGCCACCGGTTCGGCGCCGGGGGTGCTCACGACGAGGGCCGGGCGGTCGGGTACCTCGTCCAGGACGTGGTCGCGGCCGGAGGTCCGTACGGGCACGGCCGGGAAGGCCCGCCCCAGTTCCTCGGCGGTGCGCCGGGCGCCCACGACCTGGGCGCGCAGCCGGAAGGAGCCGCATTCCCCGCAGTGCCAGGACGTCTCGCCGCGGCCGCACCAGCCGCACGTGAGGTCCCGCTCGTCGGGGGCTTCCAGGGGTCCGGCGCAGACGGTGCAGCGGGCGGGTGTCCGGCACCGCTCGCACGCCAGCCGCGGTACGTAGCCCCGGCGGGGCACCTGTACGAGGACGGGCCCGGTCTTGAGTCCTTCCCGTACGGTCTCCCACGCGAGGCTGGGCAGTCGGGCGGCGCGGGCCGCCTCGTCGCGGGCGAGGAGTTCGTCGCCGACGGTGCGGATCCGGGGCGCGTGGGCCCGTACCGTCTCGCGGGCCGCCACCAGCGGGCGGGCCCAGCCGGTCTCGACGAGCTGGGCGGCCTCTACGGTGCAGCTGGTGCTGCCGGCGAGGAAGCCGCAGCCGTCACTGACGGCGCGCAGTTCCAGCACCTCGCGGACGTGCGGGAAAGGGGCGCGGTCCTCGCTGTGGCTGGAGTCGCCGTCGTCCCAGATCGCGACCAGTCCGAGGTCGCGTACGGGGGCAAACATCGCGGCCCGGGTGCCGATGACGGCGCGGACGGAGCCGCGGTGGACCGCGAGCCACTGGCGGTAGCGCTTCTCGGGTCCGGACTCCGCGGTCAGCAGGGCGTGCCGTCCTTCGCCGAGGAGGGCGGTCAGGGCGGCGTCCACCCGTGCGGCGGTCCGGCCGTCGGGGAGGACGGCGAGGGCGCCGCGGCCGGAGGCCAGGGTGGCGGCCATGGCCCGGGCGAGTTCGTCGGCCCAGCCAGGGCCGGGCAGCGCGGTCCACACCGCGCGGGGGGTGGCGCCGGCGGCGAGGGCGCGCAGGAAGCCGGGGCCCGCTTCGTACCGCTCCCAGCCGGCGGGCTCGGGCGCGGGGGGCGGGGGCAGCGGCTCCGGGGAGGGCTTGGCCTCGGCGCGGGCGTTGCGCGGGGGCAGGGCGAGCTGGAGTACGTCGGCGAGGCTGCCGGCGTACCGGTCGGCGACGGCGCGGGCGAGCGAGAGCATGTGCGGGCTGAGGACGACCTCGGGAGAGACGACCTGGGCGAGGGCGGCGAGGGCTCCGTTGTAGTCGGACTCGGCGCGGCGCTCCACGATGAAGCCGTCGATGAGGCCGCCGCCCTCGCGGCGGCCTCCGTGCACCTGGTGGGAGCCGGCGCCGAAGCGGACGCGGACGCGGACGCCGGGCTGGGCGGCCTCGGACAGCTCGGCGGGCACGGCGTAGTCGAAGGTCCGGTCGAGGTGGAGCACGCCCTTGTTGACGAGGACCCGGGCGACGGGCAGCTCTTCGGCCAGGGCGGCCCCCCGCCAGGTACGCGGCTTCGCCTTGGGCGCCTTGGCCTTCGCCTCGGCGACCATCTCCCGGATCAGTGCGAGCTGCTCCGGCGGGGAATCATTCGCGCTGCTCACATCAGCATTCTTACCAAACCGCTCTGACAGGCGGGCGTACGCGTATGGCCCCGGACCACGGGGTCCGGGGCCATACGTCGGGTGGTCCTTACAGACCGGCGGCGGCGCGCAGGGCGTCCACGCGGTCGGTGCGCTCCCAGGTGAAGTCCGGCAGGTCGCGGCCGAAGTGGCCGTAGGCGGCGGTCTGGGCGTAGATCGGGCGCAGCAGGTCGAGGTCGCGGATGATCGCGGCCGGGCGCAGGTCGAAGACCTCGCCGATCGCGTCCTCGATCTTCTGCGTCTCGACCTTGGCGGTGCCGAAGGTCTCGACGAAGAGGCCGACGGGCTCGGCCTTGCCGATGGCGTACGCGACCTGGACCTCGCAGCGCGAGGCGAGGCCGGCGGCGACCACGTTCTTGGCGACCCAGCGCATGGCGTAGGCGGCGGAGCGGTCGACCTTGGACGGGTCCTTGCCGGAGAAGGCGCCGCCACCGTGGCGGGCCATGCCGCCGTAGGTGTCGATGATGATCTTGCGGCCGGTCAGGCCGGCGTCGCCCATCGGGCCGCCGATCTCGAAGCGGCCGGTCGGGTTCACCAGCAGGCGGTAGCCCTCGGTGTCGAGCTTGATGCCGTCCTCGACGAGCTGGGCCAGGACGTGCTCGACGACGAACTCGCGGATGTCGGGCGCGAGCAGCGAGTCGAGGTCGATGTCGGAGGCGTGCTGCGAGGAGACCACGACGGTGTCGAGGCGGACGGCCTTGTCGCCGTCGTACTCGATGGTGACCTGGGTCTTGCCGTCGGGGCGCAGGTACGGGATGGTCCCGTTCTTGCGGACCTCGGACAGGCGCTTGGACAGCCGGTGCGCGATGTGGATCGGCAGCGGCATGAGCTCGGGGGTCTCGTCGCAGGCGTAGCCGAACATCAGGCCCTGGTCGCCGGCGCCCTGCTTGTCCAGCTCGTCCTCGTCGCCCTCGACGCGCTTCTCGTAGGCGGTGTCGACGCCCTGCGCGATGTCCGGGGACTGGGCGCCGATGGACACCGAAACGCCGCAGGAGGCGCCGTCGAAGCCCTTCTTCGAGGAGTCGTAGCCGATTTCGAGGATCTTGTCCCGGACGAGCTGCGCGATCGGCGCGTAGGCCTTCGTCGTCACCTCACCCGCGATGTGCACGAGACCCGTGGTGATGAGGGTCTCGACGGCGACGCGCGAGGTCGGGTCCTCGGTGAGGAGTGCATCGAGGATCGTGTCGCTGATCTGGTCAGCGATCTTGTCGGGGTGGCCCTCGGTGACGGACTCCGAGGTGAACAGACGACGGGACACAACGCTCCCTGGGGTTGCAGCGGCTGCTGGCTGATCATTTGGCGGAACCACATCGGGGGCTGCGCCCGATCACGTTCCGGATGCAGTTTATCGGTCGCGACCGTTGCCCGGACCATCCGTCTCGCCTTGTGGGAGCCGTGTGACCTGCGGCACTGACATTCTTACGTACGGAGGTGACCGAGTGAAGGGGAATCGGCTCAGGCGCGTCGGGATGTGAACCGCTGCGTAACCTGGTCCCAAATCACTTCGGCAAGGGCTTCCTTCGGTCCGTAGGGCACCGGAATTTCAGACCCGTCGGAGGCCAGGATGACCGCTTCGTTCTCCTCGGATCCGAAGGTGCGGCTCTCCCCGACCTCGTTCACGACGAGAAGATCACACCCCTTGCGGCGGAGCTTGGCGCGGCCGTTGTCGAGGACGTGGTCGGTCTCCGCGGCGAAGCCCACGACCACCTGGCCCTCGCGGGCCCGGTCGGCCGAGATCTCGGCGAGGACGTCGGGGTTGCGCACGAGCGCGACCGGAGCGGGGTCCTCCCCGTCCTTCTTCTTGATCTTGCCGCCGGCGTACTCGGCGGGCCGGAAGTCGGCCACGGCCGCGGCCATGACCACGGCGTCGGCGTCCGCCGCTGCCTTGAGGACCGCTTCGCGCAGCTGCACGGCCGTTCCCACGCGTACGACGTCCACCCCGGCGGGGTCGGCCAGCGCGGCGTTGGCCGAGACCAGGGTGACCCGCGCCCCGCGGGCGACGGCCGTACGGGCGAGCGCGTAGCCCTGCTTGCCGGAGGAGCGGTTGCCGAGGAAGCGCACCGGGTCCAGCGGTTCGCGGGTGCCGCCCGCGCTGATCACGACGTGGCGGCCGGCGAGGTCCGCCTCGGCGACGCCGCGGCGCAGGACCTGCCGGCACACCTCGAAGATCTCCTCGGGGTCGGGCAGCCGCCCCTTGCCGGTGTCCTTGCCGGTGAGCCGGCCCACGGCGGGCTCGATGACGACGGCGCCGCGGCGGCGCAGCGTGGCGACGTTCTCCTGGGTGGCGGGGTGCTCCCACATCTCGGTGTGCATGGCCGGGGCGAAGACCACGGGGCAGCGTGCGGTGAGCAGGGTGTTCGTGAGCAGGTCGTCGGCGAGGCCGTGGGCGGCCTTGGCCAGCATGTCGGCGGTGGCCGGGGCGACGACGACGAGGTCCGCGGCCTGGCCGATGCGGACGTGCGGGACCTCGTGGACGGTCTCCCACACCTCGGTGGAGGCGGGGTTCCCGGACAGGGCGGCCCAGGTGGCCTCGCCGACGAAGTTCAGGGAGGCGGCCGTGGGTACCACCCGTACGTCGTGCCCGGACTCGGTCAGCCGGCGGAGCAGTTCGCACGCCTTGTAGGCGGCGATGCCGCCGCTGACGCCCAGCACGACCTTCGGCTTACCCATCCGAGCACACCCCTTTTGACACTCTCGACTCGTCCGACACGTTCGGCTCTGACCGTCGTACCCACCCATGACACACCACAGGCCCGGCAGATGTTCTGCCGGGCCTGTGGTGAAGGATTTTCTCGGTGCCTTACTGGGCCGGGGCCTCGATGGCCTCGGAGGTCAGCAGACCCGCGTTGATCTCGCGCAGCGCGATCGAAAGCGGCTTCTCGTGGACGTGGGTGTCCACCAGCGGGCCGACGTACTCGAGCAGGCCCTCACCGAGCTGCGAGTAGTACGCGTTGATCTGACGCGCGCGCTTGGCCGCGTAGATCACGAGGCTGTACTTCGAGTCAGTGGCCTCGAGCAGCTCGTCGATCGGCGGGTTGATGATGCCCTCGGGCGCAGTGATGGAAGAGGACACGCTCTACCTTCCGAAGATGGATGAAAGATTGGGCCGTCTGGGTCGGGCGAACCTGTGAGGATCGATCGACGATTCAGACAACTTCCATCAAGGCTAGCAGCTCACGGGCTACGTCCTCGACGGAGGTGTTGACCAGGGTGACGTCGAACTCCGACTCGGCAGCGAGTTCGATCTTGGCAGCGGCGAGCCGGCGGTCGATCACCTCGGCCGATTCGGTACCCCGGCCGGTCAGCCGGCGGACCAGCTCCTCCCAGCTCGGCGGGGCCAGGAAGACCAGCTGGGCCTCGGGCATGGACTCGCGGACGAGCCGTGCGCCCTGGAGGTCGATCTCCAGCAGTACGGGCTCGCCGTTTTCGAGGCGTTCCAGCACCGCGCCGCGCGGTGTGCCGTAGCGGTTGCCCGCGAACTCGGCCCACTCCAGCAGCTCGCCGTTGGCGATCAGCTTGTCGAACTCGTCGTCGTTGACGAAGAAGTACTGGACTCCGTGTCGCTCACCGGGCCGCGGCTTGCGGGTGGTGGCCGACACCGAGAGCCATACCTCGGGGTGAACCTTGCGCATATGCGCGACGACCGTGCTCTTGCCGACCCCTGAGGGGCCGGAGAGCACGGTCAGCCGCGGACGAACCTCTGCTGCCATAGAGCGATTATCCAGGTTCTCGGGACTGCCTGAGAACACCGGGAGAACGCCAGGCGACGCCTCAGGCGCCGGTGCTGCCGAACTCGCGCTCCAGAGAGGCGATCTGGTTGGAGCCGAGACCTCGAACACGCCGGGACTCGGAGATGCCGAGACGCTCCATGATCTGCTTGGCGCGCACCTTGCCCACGCCAGGCAGGGACTCAAGCAGGGCGGAGACCTTCATCTTGCCGATGACGTCGTTCTCCTGACCCGTCTTGATGACCTCTTGGAGCGAGGCGCCGGAGTGCTTGAGTCGATTCTTCACCTCGGCCCGCTCCCGGCGAGCCGCGGCGGCCTTTTCGAGCGCGGCTGCGCGCTGTTCAGGGGTAAGGGGCGGAAGAGCCACGCCTACGTCACCTCGGATGTCGAACTGTCGGATACGGACCGGTGGGGAACCCAAGGGCACCACACCAGGCGAGCTCCCGAACAGCGATGGAACTCGTTCGCTGCGCGTTCACTCTGCTCGGAGACTAGCGGCCAAGACCGCTCCAGTCAGCGAGAACGAACGAAAAGTCCTGGTCAGCCTCCACTGAACCGTACATCACGGACAAAATACCCCTGTTTTGTCCGGGGAAGAGCGTTCGAATTTCGTCAGAAAGTGCGAGACCCCGCTCCGCACGGCTGCGGAGCGGGGTCTCGCGAGGTCCTGCCGGGTGTCCCTACGCGGAAACGGCCTCGCTGATCTCGTCGGCGAAGCGCCGCGCCGCGTCGCGCAGGGCGCTCACGTCCGGGCCGTGCCCCAGGACACCGCGCGAGACGTTCGGGACCACGTTGCGCACGGCCTTGCCGAAGACCGCCGGCAGGTCCGCCGCGGTCGCGCCCTGCGCGCCGATGCCGGGCGCCAGCAGCGGCCCGTTGATGTCGAGGTCGAAGGAGGACAGATCGCCCAGGGTCGCACCGACCACCGCGCCGAAGGATCCCATCGGGGAGGCGCCGGCGTTCTCCGCGGCCAGGTGCGCCAGCATCGTGGCCCCGATGGTCCGGCCGTCCTCGCGGACGGCACGCTGGACCTCGGCGCCCTCCGGGTTCGACGTCAGGGCCAGGACGAACAGGCCAGCGCCCGACGCGCGCGCCAGCTCCACGGCCGGCGCCAGCGAGCCGTAGCCGAGGTACGGGGACACCGTCAGCGCGTCCGAGAACAGCGGCGAGGCCGGGTCCAGGAAGGCCGAGGCGTACGCGGCCATGGTCGAGCCGATGTCGCCGCGCTTGGCGTCCATGACGACCAGGGTCCCTGCCGCCCGGGCGTCCGCGACGGTCTGCTCCAGGACGGCGACACCCTTCGAGCCGAACCGCTCGAAGAAGGCGGCCTGCGGCTTGAAGACCGCCACCGACTCCGCGAGCGCCTCGACGACCGTGCGGGAGAAGCGCTCCAGGCCCGCGATGTCGTCCTGGAGGCCCCACTGCGCCAGCAGGGCGGCGTGCGGGTCGATGCCCACGCACAGCGGGCCGCGGGAGTCCATCGCGGCGCGCAGGCGGGTGCCGAACGGGGTCAGGGTCACTGTGCGGCCTTTCGGGTCTCGGCGCCCACCGCGTCGGCGAGCGTCGCGTACGGGCTGGCGGCCAGGCGTGCGGCCAGGCCCTTGTGGATGGCTCGGGCGTAGCACGGGCCCTCGTAGATGAAGGCGCTGTAGCCCTGGATCAGCGTGGCGCCGGCCAGGATCCGCTGCCAGGCGTCCTCGGCGTTCTCGATGCCGCCGACCCCGACGAGGACCAGCCGGTCGCCCACACGGGCGTACAGGCGGCGCAGGACCTCCAGGGAGCGCTCCTTGACGGGTGCGCCGGAGAGTCCTCCGGTCTCCTTGACCAGGGACGGGGAGGACTTCAGGCCGAGGCCCTCGCGGGCGATGGTGGTGTTGGTGGCGATGATGCCGTCGAGGCCGAGCTCCAGGGCCAGGTCGGCGACGGCGTCGACGTCCTCGTCCGCGAGGTCGGGTGCGATCTTGACGAGGAGCGGGACGCGGCGGTCGGTCACGGTGCGGTCCGCGGCCTCGCGCACGGCGGTCAGCAGGGGGCGCAGCGACTCGGTCGCCTGGAGGTTGCGCAGGCCGGGGGTGTTGGGCGAGGAGACGTTGACGACGAGGTAGTCGGCGTGGCGGGCGAGGCGCTCGGTGGAGGTGACGTAGTCCCCCACGGCCTCCTCCTCGGGCACCACCTTCGTCTTGCCGATGTTCACGCCGACGACGGTCCGGAAGACCGCCTCGCGGGCGGCCAGGCGGGCCGCGACGGCCTCGGAGCCCTCGTTGTTGAAGCCCATGCGGTTGATCAGCGCGCGGTCCGGGACGAGCCGGAACAGCCGCTTCTTCGGGTTGCCGGGCTGGGCCTGTGCGGTGACCGTGCCGATCTCGACGTGGTCGAAGCCGAGCATCGACATGCCGTCGATGGCGACGGCGTTCTTGTCGAAACCGGCGGCCAGGCCGAAGGGGCCGTGGAAGCGCAGGCCCAGGGCCTCGGTGCGCAGCTCCTTGTGGCGGGGGGCGAGGTAGGCGGCGACGAAGGTGCGCAGCACCGGGGTGCGGGCTGCCAGGCGGATCCAGCGGAAGGCCGTGTAGTGGGCCTGCTCGGGGTCCATCCGCTTGAAGACCAGGTTGAAGAACAGCTTGTACATCGTCCGATTTTTCCCTTGAATCCCTTGTGCGCTCGGATGGACCTCATGAAAGGGGGGACACCGGTCGCTGTCGCCGGTGCCCCCCTTTCGTACGGGCTGCTAGTCGCGGGCCGCGGTCAGGTGCTCCGCGTGCTCCTGGAGTGAGCGGACGCCCACGTCGCCGCGGTTGAGCGCGTCGATGCCCTGGACGGCCGCGGCGAGCGCCTGGACCGTGGTCAGGCACGGGACGCCGCGCGCCACGGCGGCGGTGCGGATCTCGTAGCCGTCGAGGCGGCCGCCGGTGCCGTACGGGGTGTTGACGATCAGGTCGACCTGGCCGTCGTGGATCAGCTGGACGATGGTCTTCTCGCCGCCCGGGCCCTCGCCCTCGCTGAGCTTGCGCACCGCGGTGGCGTTGATGCCGTTGCGGCGCAGGACCTCGGCGGTGCCGGAGGTGGCCATCAGCTCGAAGCCGTGGGCGACGAGCTCGCGGGCCGGGAAGATCATCGAGCGCTTGTCGCGGTTGGCGACGGAGATGAAGGCGCGGCCCTTGGTGGGCAGCGGGCCGTAGGCTCCGGCCTGCGACTTGGCGTAGGCGGTGCCGAAGACGGCGTCGATGCCCATGACCTCGCCGGTGGAGCGCATCTCCGGGCCGAGGACGGTGTCCACGCCGCGGCCGTGGATGTCGCGGAAGCGCGACCACGGCATGACGGCCTCCTTGACGGAGATCGGCGCGTCGATCGGCAGGGTGCCGCCGTCGCCGGTCTTCGGGAGCAGGCCCTCTTCGCGCAGTTCGGCGACGGTGGCGCCGAGGGAGATGCGGGCGGCGGCCTTCGCGAGCGGGACGGCGGTGGCCTTCGAGGTGAAGGGCACGGTCCGGGAGGCGCGCGGGTTGGCCTCCAGGACGTAGAGGATGTCGCCGGCCATCGCGAACTGGATGTTGATCAGCCCGCGGACGCCGACGCCCTTGGCGATGGCCTCGGTGGAGGCGCGCAGGCGCTTGATGTCGTAGCCGCCGAGGGTGATCGGGGGCAGGGCGCAGGCCGAGTCGCCGGAGTGGATGCCGGCTTCCTCGATGTGCTCCATGACGCCGCCGAGGTAGAGCTCGTTGCCGTCGTAGAGGGCGTCGACGTCGATCTCGATGGCGTCGTCGAGGAAGCGGTCGACCAGTACGGGGCGGGTCGGGGAGATCTCGGTGGACTCCGCGATGTACGACTCCAGGCGGGCCTCGTCGTAGACGATCTCCATGCCGCGGCCGCCGAGCACGTAGGAGGGGCGCACCAGGACCGGGTAGCCGATCTCGTCGGCGATCGCCTTCGCGCCGGCGAAGGTGGTGGCCGTGCCGTGCTTGGGGGCGGGCAGGCCGGCCTCGGCGAGGACACGGCCGAAGGCGCCGCGGTCCTCGGCGGCGTGGATGGCCTCCGGGGAGGTGCCCACGACGGGGACGCCGTTGTCCTTGAGGGCCTGGGCGAGGCCCAGGGGGGTCTGGCCGCCGAGCTGGACGACGACGCCGGCGATGGGGCCGGCGAGGGACTCGGCGTGGACGATCTCCAGCACGTCCTCAAGCGTGAGCGGCTCGAAGTACAGGCGGTCGGAGGTGTCGTAGTCGGTGGAGACGGTCTCCGGGTTGCAGTTGACCATCACGGTCTCGTAGCCGGCGTCGCTGAGGGCGAAGGAGGCGTGGACGCAGGAGTAGTCGAACTCGATGCCCTGACCGATGCGGTTCGGGCCGGAGCCCAGGATGATGACCGCGGGCTTGGTGCGCGGGGCGACCTCGGACTCCTCGTCGTAGGAGGAGTAGAAGTACGGGGTCTTCGCGGCGAACTCGGCGGCGCAGGTGTCGACCGTCTTGTAGACCGGGCGGACGCCGAGGGCGTGGCGGACCTCGCGGACGACGTCCTCGCGCAGGCCGCGGATCTCCGCGATCTGGGCGTCGGAGAAGCCGTGCCGCTTGGCCTCGGCGAGCAGCTCGGGTTCCAGCTTCTCGGCTCCGGCGAGCTCGTCGGCGATCTCCTTGATCAGGAAGAGCTGGTCGACGAACCAGGGGTCGATCTTCGTGGACGCGAAGACCTCTTCCTGGGTGGCGCCGGCGCGGATGGCCTGCATGACGGTGTTGATGCGGCCGTCGGTGGGGCGGACGGCGGTGGCGAGGAGCTCGTCCTTGTCGCCGGGCTCGCCGACGAAGGTGAACTGCGAGCCCTTCTTCTCCAGGGAGCGCAGGGCCTTCTGCAGGGCCTCGGTGAAGTTGCGGCCGATGGCCATGGCCTCGCCGACCGACTTCATGGTGGTGGTGAGGGTGGCGTCGGCGGCCGGGAACTTCTCGAAGGCGAAGCGGGGGGCCTTGACGACGACGTAGTCGAGGGTCGGCTCGAAGGAGGCCGGCGTCTTCTCGGTGATGTCGTTGGGGACCTCGTCGAGGGTGTAGCCGATGGCCAGCTTGGCGGCGATCTTGGCGATCGGGAAGCCGGTGGCCTTCGACGCGAGCGCCGAGGAGCGCGAGACGCGCGGGTTCATCTCGATGACGATGACGCGGCCGTCGACCGGGTCGATGGCGAACTGGATGTTGCAGCCGCCGGTGTCGACGCCGACCTCGCGGATGATCGCGATGCCGATGTCGCGCAGCCGCTGGTACTCGCGGTCGGTGAGCGTCATCGCGGGGGCGACGGTGATGGAGTCGCCGGTGTGGACGCCCATCGGGTCGAAGTTCTCGATGGAGCAGACGACGACCACGTTGTCCTTGGTGTCGCGCATCAGCTCCAGCTCGTACTCCTTCCAGCCGAGGATGGACTCCTCCAGGAGCACCTCGGTGGTCGGGGAGAGCGTGAGGCCCTGGCCGGCGATGCGGCGCAGCTCGTCCTCGTCGTGGGCGAAGCCGGAGCCGGCGCCGCCCATGGTGAAGGAGGGGCGGACGACGACGGGGTAGCCGCCGAGGGTCTCCACGCCGGCGATGACGTCGTCCATGGAGTGGCAGATGACCGAGCGGGCGGACTCGCCGTAGCCGATCTTGGCCTTGACGGCCTCGACGACGCCCTTGAAGAGGTCGCGGTCCTCGCCCTTGTTGATGGCCTCGACGTTGGCGCCGATGAGCTCGACGCCGTACTTCTCCAGCACGCCCTGCTCGTGCATGGAGATGGCGGTGTTCAGCGCGGTCTGGCCGCCGAGGGTCGGGAGCAGCGCGTCGGGGCGCTCCTTGGCGATGATCTTCTCGACGAACTCGGGGGTGATCGGCTCGACGTACGTGGCGTCGGCGATCTCCGGGTCGGTCATGATCGTCGCGGGGTTGGAGTTGACCAGGATGACGCGCAGGCCCTCGGCCTTGAGGACGCGGCAGGCCTGGGTGCCGGAGTAGTCGAACTCGGCGGCCTGTCCGATGACGATCGGGCCGGAGCCGATGACCAGGACGGACTGGATATCGGTGCGCTTAGGCACGCTCGGCCTCCATCAGGGCGGTTTCCATCAAAGACGTGAAGCGGTCGAAGAGGTACGCGGCGTCGTGCGGGCCGGCAGCCGCTTCGGGGTGGTACTGGACGGAGAAGGCCGGCTGGTCGAGCAGCTGGAGCCCTTCGACGACCTGGTCGTTCAGGCAGACGTGGGAGACCTCGGCGCGGCCGTAGGGGGTCTGGGAGACCTTGTCGAGGGGGGCGTCGACGGCGAAGCCGTGGTTGTGCGCGGTGACCTCGACCTTGCCGGTGGTGCGGTCCTGGACCGGCTGGTTGATGCCGCGGTGGCCGTACTTCAGCTTGTAGGTGCCGAAGCCGAGCGCGCGGCCGAGGATCTGGTTGCCGAAGCAGATGCCGAAGAGCGGGGTCTTGCGCTCCAGGACGCCCCGCATGACGGCGACGGGGCCGTCGGCGGTGGCCGGGTCGCCCGGGCCGTTGGAGAAGAACACGCCGTCCGGGTTGACCGCGTACACGTCCTCGACGGTGGCGGTGGCGGGCAGCACGTGCACCTCGATGCCGCGCTCGGCCATGCGGTGCGGGGTCATGCCCTTGATGCCGAGGTCGACGGCGGCGACGGTGAAGCGCTTCTCGCCGATCGCGGGGACGACGTACGCCTCCTTGGTGGCCACCTCGGCGGAGAGGTTCGCGCCCTTCATCTCGGGCTGGGAGCGGACCTTGGCCAGGAGGGCGTCGTCGCGGACGCCCTCCCAGTCCGCGCCGGAGAAGATGCCGACGCGCATGGCGCCGCGCTCGCGCAGGTGGCGGGTCAGGGCGCGGGTGTCGATGCCGGAGATGCCGACGACGCCCTGCCGCACGAGCTCCTCGTCCAGCGTGCGCCGGGAGCGCCAGTTGGAGGGGACGCGGGCGGGGTCGCGCACGACGTAGCCGGAGACCCAGATGCGGGAGGACTCGGGGTCCTCGTCGTTGACGCCGGTGTTGCCCACGTGGGGGGCGGTCATCACGACGACCTGCCGGTGGTACGACGGGTCAGTGAGGGTCTCCTGGTAGCCGGTCATGCCGGTGGAGAACACGGCCTCGCCGAAGGTCTCCCCCACTGCGCCGTAGGCGCGGCCGCGGAAGATGCGGCCGTCCTCCAGGACGAGTACGGCGGGAGCTTTGGCTGCTCCCCTGGTGGAGGTCGTCATCGTTCGGCGCCTTCCGTCGTGATGGATGGGTTCATGAGGTTGATCGCTTCGACCCATGCGGCGTGTTCGGCCGCGCGGTCGGAGCGGAATCCGGAGTCGATCAGCTTGTCGCCGTGCGCCCAGGTGACGACGAGCAGACCGCCCTCGGTGAGTACCTTGCCCGCGATTCCCTTGTCGAGGCGGGCGCCGCGCAGCTGCGCGGCCGGTACGAAGAAGTCGCCTGCGCCCGGTCGGACCACGTCGATGCCCGCGTCGGTGAGCGTGAGCTCGACCCGGCTGCGGATGCCCAGACCGTGGGCGACGATCCGGTCGAGCCACTGCCCGGCGGTGGTGGAGCCGTGGTATCGGCCGGTCAGGGCCAGCCGGTGCGCGGGGAGGCCGTCGGGGGTGGCGGGGAGCTCGGGCAGATCGTTCTGCAGAGCCCCTCGCCATTTCCAGCCCTGCCGCATCAGCCAGTACACGAACGCGATGAAGACGACGAGGCCGACCACCCAGGCGATGCGTGCGCCGACTTCGGTCACCTCCGCCGACTGTCGTTCGGCGGCCTCGGCGGCCAGTTGGATCACTGCAGGTGTCACGCCAGTTTCCCGTCCACGACCGTTGCCCGGCCCCGCAGGAAGGTATGAGTGACGCGTCCCGGAAGCTCACGGCCCTCGTAAGGCGTGTTGCGGCTCCGGGAGGCGAAGTGTGCGGGGTCCACGACACCACGGTACGAGGTATCGACCAAGGTCAGGTTCGCGGGTTCACCTGCCGAGACGGGACGGCCGTGGCCCGCCAGGCCGCCGATGCGCGCCGGGGCGAAGGACATCCGCTCCGCGACGCCCGCCCAGTCGATCAGTCCGGTCTCCACCATCGTCTGCTGGACGACGGAGAGCGCGGTCTCCAGGCCGACCATGCCCATGGCGGCGGCGGCCCATTCGCAGTCCTTGTCCTCGTGCGGGTGCGGGGCGTGGTCGGTGGCGACGATGTCGATCGTGCCGTCGGCGAGCGCCTCGCGCAGGGCCATGACGTCGCGCTCGGTGCGCAGCGGCGGGTTGACCTTGTAGACCGCGTTGTAGGAGCGGACCAGCTCGTCGGTGAGGAGCAGGTGGTGCGGGGTGACCTCGGCGGTGACGTCGATGCCGCGGGACTTGGCCCAGCGGACGATCTCGACGGAGCCGGCGGTGGAGAGGTGGCAGATGTGGACGCGGGAGCCGACGTGCTCGGCGAGGAGGACGTCGCGGGCGATGATCGACTCCTCGGCGACGGCGGGCCAGCCGCCGAGGCCGAGCTCGGCGGAGACGACGCCCTCGTTCATCTGGGCGCCCTCGGTGAGGCGGGGCTCCTGGGCGTGCTGGGCGACGACGCCGCCGAAGGCCTTCACGTACTCCAGGGCGCGGCGCATGATCACGGCGTCGTCGACGCACTTGCCGTCGTCGGAGAAGACGGTGACGCGGGCTGCGGACTCGTGCATGGCGCCCAGCTCGGAGAGCTGCTTGCCCTCCAGGCCGACGGTGACGGCGCCGATGGGCTGCACGTCGCAGTAGCCGGACTCCTTGCCCAGGCGCCAGACCTGCTCGACGACGCCGGCGGTGTCGGCGACGGGGAAGGTGTTCGCCATGGCGAAGACGGCGGTGTAGCCGCCGGAGGCGGCGGCGCGGGTGCCGGTCAGGACGGTCTCGGAGTCCTCGCGGCCGGGCTCGCGCAGGTGGGTGTGCAGGTCGACGAGGCCGGGGAGGAGGACCTGGCCCTCGGCCTCGATGACGGTCGCGCCCTCGGCGGACAGCCCCCGCCCGACCTCGGCGATGGTCTCGCCGTCGATCAGGACGTCCTGTGCCTCGCCGCCGAGTACCTTCGCGCCACGGATAAGGATCTTGCTCATGGTTACTTGCTCTCCTCGGTACGGGCGGGGGTGACGGCGGGCTCGGAGCCTCCGAGCAGCAGGTAGAGGACGGCCATCCGGGTGGAGACGCCGTTGGCGACCTGCTCGACGGCGGTGCAGCGGTCGGAGTCGGCGACCTGGGCGGTGATCTCCATGCCGCGGTTCATCGGGCCGGGGTGCATCACGATGGCGTGCTCGGGCATCTTGGCCATGCGGTCGCCGTCGAGGCCGTAGCGGCGGGAGTACTCGCGCTCGGTCGGGAAGAAGGCGGCGTTCATGCGTTCGCGCTGCACACGGAGCATCATCACCGCATCCGACTTCGGCAGCACGTCGTCGAGGTTGTACGAGACCTCGCACGGCCAGGTCTCGACGCCGATCGGGACCAGGGTGGGCGGGGCCACCAGGGTGACCTCGGCGCCGAGGGTGTGCAGCAGGTGGACGTTGGAGCGGGCCACGCGGCTGTGCAGGACGTCGCCGACGATGGTGATGCGGCGGCCGTTCAGGTCCTTGCCCAGGCCCGCGTCGCGGCCGACGAGGCGGCGGCGCATGGTGAAGGCGTCCAGCAGGGCCTGGGTGGGGTGCTCGTGGGTGCCGTCGCCGGCGTTGACGACGGCGGAGTCGATCCAGCCGGAGGTCGCGAGCCGGTAGGGGGCGCCGGAGGCGTGGTGGCGGATGACGACGGCGTCGGCGCCCATCGCCTCCAGGGTCAGCGCGGTGTCCTTGAGGGATTCGCCCTTGGAAACCGAGGAGCCCTTGGCGGAGAAGTTGATGACGTCGGCGGAGAGCCGCTTGGCGGCGGCTTCGAAGGAGATCCGGGTGCGGGTGGAGTCCTCGAAGAAGAGGTTGACGACGGTGAGGCCGCGCAGGGTGGGCAGCTTCTTGATCGGCCGGTCCGCGACGCGGGCCATCTCCTCGGCGGTGTCGAGGATCAGGACGGCGTCGTCGCGCGTGAGATCGGCGGCCGAGATGAGGTGGCGCTTCATCTGGATGGCTCCGTAGGTCGGGAGGGCATGCAGGCGGACGGACGTGCAGGGGTGCGGGCGGGCAGGGCAGGGCTCGGCGCGGACCCCGCCGGGGTCCGTCGTCGTGGCGGGCTACTGCCCTGCTGCCTGGGCGGTCCGCTGGCCGAGCAGCACGGCGTCACGGCCGTCCTCCTCCTGGAGCTGGACCTTGACGGTCTCCCGCAGCGACGTGGGGAGGTTCTTGCCGACATAGTCGGCGCGGATCGGCAGTTCGCGGTGGCCCCGGTCGACGAGGACGGCGAGCTGGACGGCACGCGGGCGGCCGAGGTCGCCGAGGGCGTCGAGCGCGGCGCGGATGGTGCGTCCGGAGAAGAGGACGTCGTCGACGAGGACGACGAGGCGGCCGTCGAGGTCGTCGCCGGGGATCTCGGTGCGGCCGATCGTGCGGGCGGGCTTCATCCGCAGGTCGTCGCGGTACATGGTGATGTCGAGGGAGCCGACCGGGATCTTCGTGCCGGTGATCTCTTCGAGCTTGGCAGCCAGCCGGCGGGCCAGGTACACACCGCGGGTGGGGATGCCGAGGAGCACCACGTCGTCGGCGCCCTTGGCACGTTCGACGATCTCGTGGGCGATACGGGTCAGGACCCGTGCGATGTCCTGCGCCTCCAGTACGGGGCGCGCGGAATCGGAGTTCTGCTGGGCGTCCATGAAAAGGACCTCCTTCTCCGCCTCACGGGACGGACCTTAAAGGACGTCTGATGTACGTCTCCCACGGTACCAGGGAGGCGGCGGTGGCCCGGCACCCGGGGTCGGCGCGGGGGCGTCCACGGGGCTGCTGGCGCCGCCCTCGCGGGGGGAGGGAGACCATTCGGCTTGACGCACCCAAGTAACGCTGCGTAACCTCACAGTGAGTTACCAGCCGCGCGGCGGAGCCGCACGTAGTTATGTAGTCGCAGTGTCCATGCAGTCACAGCGTCACAGCGTCCGGGAGCGTTATGTCCAGCGAATACGCCAAACAGCTCGGGGCCAAGCTCCGCGCCATCCGCACCCAGCAGGGCCTTTCCCTCCACGGTGTCGAGGAGAAGTCGCAGGGCCGGTGGAAGGCCGTGGTGGTCGGGTCGTACGAGCGCGGGGACCGAGCCGTAACCGTCCAGCGCCTGGCCGAACTGGCGGACTTCTACGGGGTGCCGGTGCAGGAACTGCTGCCGGGCACGACTCCCGGCGGAGCGGCCGAGCCGCCGCCGAAGCTGCGCCTCGACCTGGAGCGTCTGGCGGGCGTCCCCGCCGAGAAGGCCGGTCCGCTGCAGCGTTATGCGGCGACGATCCAGAGCCAGCGCGGTGACTACAACGGCAAGGTGCTGTCGATCCGCCAGGACGACCTGCGCACCCTGGCCGTCATCTACGACCAGTCGCCCTCGGTCCTGACCGAGCAGCTCATCAGCTGGGGCGTGCTCGACGCGGACGCCCGTCGCGCGGTGGCGCACGAGGACGTCTGATCCTCGCGGACGTCTGATCCTCGCGGACGTCTGATCCTCGCGTTCCACACCAGCAGAAACGTTTACCGGTGGGCGCCGGGCCCTTGCGGGGTCCGGCACCCACCGGTTTTTGCGTCCCGCCGCGCCCCCAGGGCCGTACGGCGACAACGGAAGGGCCCGCAGCGCGTGCGCTGCGGGCCCTTCCGAATGCCGGTGCCGGTGCCGGCCGTGGTCGGCGTGCGGTCAGCTCTCGCTGCGCCGCAGGCTCGGCTTCAGGTCCTTGAAGCGGGCCAGCAGCCCGTTCACGAACGAGGGGGACTCGTCCGTGGAGAACTCCTTGGCGAGCTGGACGGCCTCGTCGATGGCCACGGCGTCCGGGGTGTCGTCCACCCAGATCAGCTCGTAGGCACCGAGCCGCACGATGTTCCGGTCCACAACCGGCATGCGGTCGAGGTCCCAGTCCACGGCGTAGGTGACGATCAGGTCGTCGATGCGGTTCACCTTGTCGGCGTAACCCTCGACGAGATCCATCGTGAAGGCGCTGACCGGCGGCTGCCGGTCGTCCGACCGCGCGTGGCGGATCCAGTCCGCGAGGACCTCGCGGACGGACACCCCGCGCTGGTCGGCCTCGAAGAGGATCTGGAAGGCGCGCTTGCGCGCGTTGCTCCGGGCAGCCACGGTTAGCTGTTCACCCGGCCGAGGTAGGCGCTGGTGCGGGTGTCGACCTTGATCTTCTCGCCGGTGGTGACGAAGAGCGGGACCTGGATCTCGTGGCCGGTCTCCAGCTTGGCGGGCTTGGTGCCGCCGGTGGAGCGGTCGCCCTGGACGCCCGGGTCGGTGTGCTCGATGGTCAGCTCGACGGCGGCCGGGAGCTCGACGTAGAGCACCTCGCCCTCGTGCTGGGCCACGGAGGCGGTGAAGCCCTCGATGAGGAAGTTGGCGGTGTCGCCGACGGCCTTCTTGTCGACCATCAGCTGGTCGTAGGTCTGCATGTCCATGAAGACGAAGTACTCGCCGTCCATGTAAGAGAACTGCATGTCACGGCGGTCGATGGTGGCCGTCTCGACCTTCGTGCCGGCGTTGAAGGTCTTGTCGACGACCTTGCCGGAGAGCACGTGCTTGAGCTTGGTGCGCACGAAGGCCGGGCCCTTGCCGGGCTTGACGTGCTGGAACTCGACGACGGACCAGAGCTGGTCACCGTCGAGCTTGAGCACCATGCCGTTCTTGAGGTCGTTCGTGGAAGCCACGGTTGCGGAATCTCCTGCACTGGAAGACCACGGGTGCGCGCACGACCCGGCAGTGCGGGCTAGAGCGCGAGCAGCTCCTTGGTCGTAATGGTGAGTAGCTCGGGACCGCCGTCCGCCTCGGGGCGTACGACGAGCGTGTCATCGATCCGGACACCTCCCCGGCCGGGGAGGTGAACCCCCGGTTCGACGGTGACCGGCACGCAAGCGTCCAGTTTACCCATTGCCGTAGGTGCAAGCTGCGGGTCCTCGTCGATTTCGAGGCCGACACCGTGTCCCATCCCTGGAGCGAGGGCCTCCGCGTGCCCCGCGGAGTCCAGTACGGACCGCGCCGCGTGGTCCACCTCCCGGTAGGCGGCCCCCGGCAGGAGCGCCTCCCGGCCCGCCCGCTGGGCGGTGAAGACGCAGTCGTAGAGCTCGATCTGCCAGTCGGCCGGGGTGGTGCCGATGACGAAGGTACGGCCGATCTCGCACCGGTAGCCGCGGTAGTTGGCACCCAGGCAGACGGAGAGGAAGTCCCCTTCCTCCACCCTGCGGTCGGAGGGCCGGTGCCGGGAGCGGCCGGAGTGCGGGCCGGTGCCGACGGAGGTCGGGAAGGCCGGTCCGTCCGCCCCGTGGTCGACGAGCCGGCGCTCCAGTTCCAGCGCGAGGTGGCGTTCGGTGCGCCCGACGAGGATGGACTCCAGCAGCTCGCCCAGTGCCTGGTCGGCGATCTCGGCGGCGATCCGCAGGCAGGCGATCTCCCCCTCGTCCTTGACGAGGCGCTGCTGCTCCACGGCGTTGCCGAGGTCGGCGAGGCGCAGCCTGGGCGCGACGGACCGCAGGGCCCGGTGCCGGGCGACGGTGAGGTGGTGCTCCTCCACGGCGAGCGAGTCGGCCCGCACGGAGGAGGCGGCGTCGGCGGCGGCGGCGACGGCGGGGTCCCCGCCGGGGCCGGCCAGCACGCTGACCCGGAGGTGTTCGTCGAGGCGGCCCTCGTCGGCCTCGCCGGTGGGTGCGCCGGCGCAGAACATCGCGTCCTCGGTCGGTCCGACGAGCAGTACGGCGCCGAGCGGTGACGCCCCGGAGAGGTAGCGGACGTTCGCCGGACGCGTGATCAGCGCTGCGGCGTTCCCCGCGGCGGCGCATCGGTCGCGAAGCAGGCCCCGACGGGCGGCGTACACGTCTGACATGTCTTCGAGCGTACGAGCGCACCGCGGATCCGGCCCGGCGAGCGCGTCCGGACGAGGCGCGGTGGGGCCCGCCGCGGCGGGCCGCCTCCCTGTCCTCCCCCGCCCCCGGCGGGACCGCTACCAGCCGCTGGGGGCGGGGAGAGCCCTGGCCAGGGCCTCGTCGAGGGCCCGGGCGGTGCCTTCGACGTCGAGCTGGGAGTTGTCGATGATCGGCAGTCCGGAGCCGTACCAGCCGGCCATCCGGCCGTGGATGCGGGCGACCTCCTCGTCGGAGAGCCGGCGGTTGCCGGAGCGCTCGGCGTTGCGCTCCAGGACGATCTCCAGGCCGGGCAGGAGCACGACCGGCAGCAGCGTCGGCCCCACGTGCCGCTTCCAGCCGCCCAGTCCCACCACGGGCCGGTCGGGGAAGACGGCGTCGTCGAGGATGCAGGAGATGCCGTTGGCGAGGTAGTTGCGGGCCGCGAAACCGCAGGTGCGGCGGGCGAGCCGGTACTGCGCCTCGGAGTGCTCGTTCCAGCCGGCCTGCGGGTCGGCGAAGCCGGAGCAGACCCATTCGCGTACGTCGTCGAGGCTGATGTGGGCGGTCGGCACGGGACGGGTGCTGGCCCAGTGCCGGGCCACGGTGGTCTTGCCCGCCCCGGCGGGCCCGATCAGCAGTACGGCGAGCACGGCGCCGCCGGTTCCCGCCACCGCGGGCGGCAGCGGGATGTGCCCGGTGGTCTCCGGTACGGGCGCCACATGGGGCGGCGGCGCCGGGGCCTGGTGCTGGGGCGGCGGCGGGGGCGGGTGCGAACCCGGCCAGCCCTGCGCCGGGGGTATAGGCGGCTGCGGGGGCGCCGCAGGACGCTGCCCCGGCTGCCCCCAGCCCCCGCCACCCACTCCTTGGTGCATCCGCTGCCACTTTCGTCTCGTTCCTGCGACTGATGCGAGAACGTTATATGACCGCAGAGGCCCGGCCGTCCACCAGGCCGCCGGTCCGGAGTGTCAGGCGTCGATCTCTTCCGCCAGCGCACGCAGCGCCAGCCGGTAGGAGCCGATGCCGAAGCCCGCCACGGTCCCGGTCGCCACGGCCGCGATGACCGAGGTGTGCCGGAACTCCTCGCGGGCGTACGGGTTGGAGATGTGCACCTCGATCAGCGGCGCCGTGCGCTGCGCGGCCGCGTCCCGCATGCCGTACGAGTAGTGGGTGAAGGCCCCCGGGTTGATGACCACGGGGATCTTCCCGTCGGCCGCCTCGTGCAGCCAGCGGATGATCTCGCCCTCGTCGTTGGTCTCGCGGACCTCGACGTCGAAGCCGAGTTCCTCGCCGAGCGCGCGGCAGCTCTCCACCAGCCCGGCGTACGAGGTGGCCCCGTACACGTCGGGCTCGCGCGAGCCGAGCCGGCCCAGGTTCGGGCCGTTCAGCACGAGGACGGGGCGGCTCACGCCGACACCTCGCCGTAGGCGGCGATCAGGTGCGCCGGGTCGGGGCCCTCCAGGACGGTCGGCTTGCCCAGTCCGTCCAGGACGATGAAGCGCAGCAGGTTGCCGCGGGACTTCTTGTCGACCTGCATGGTCTGGAGCAGCTTGGGCCACTGGTCGCCGGGGTAGGTCAGCGGCAGCCCGACGGAGGCAAGGACCTCCTTGTGCCGGTCGGCGGTGGCGTCGTCGAGGCGGCCGGCGAGCCGGCCGAGTTCGGCGGCGAAGACCATGCCGACCGACACGGCCGCGCCGTGCCGCCACTTGTAGCGCTCGTTCTTCTCGATGGCGTGCGCGAGGGTGTGGCCGTAGTTGAGGATCTCGCGGAGTCCCGACTCCTTGAGGTCGCTGGAGACGACGTCGGCCTTGACCTGGATGGAGCGCACGATCAGTTCGGCGGTGTGCGGGCCGGCGGGCGTACGGGCCGCCTGCGGGTCCTCCTCGATCAGGTCGAGGATCACCGGGTCGGAGATGAATCCGGCCTTGATGATCTCGGCGAGGCCGCTGACGTAGTCGTTGACCGGCAGCGACTCCAGCGCCGCCAGGTCGCAGAGCACGCCGGCCGGCGGGTGGAAGGCGCCGACGAGGTTCTTGCCCTCGGCGGTGTTGATGCCGGTCTTGCCGCCGACGGCCGCGTCCACCATCGCCAGGACGGTGGTCGGTACGGCGACCCAGCGCACGCCGCGCAGCCAGCTGGCCGCGACGAAGCCCGCGAGGTCGGTGGTGGCTCCGCCGCCGACGCCGACGATGACGTCGGTGCGGGTGAAGCCGGACTGGCCGAGCGCCTTCCAGCAGTAGGCGGCGACCTCGACCGTCTTGGCCTCTTCGGCGTTCGGCACCTGGATGGCGATCGCCTCGTAGCCCTGGTCGGCGAGGTCGTCGCGCAGGGCCTCACCGGTCGAGGCGAGGGCTTCGGGGTGGATCACGGCGACCCGTTGGGCTCGCGTACCGATCAGGGAGCCGAGCTCGCCGAGCAGTTGCTGCCCGACCAGCACGTCGTACGGCTCATGGCCGGCGCTTCCGCCGACGTGGATCCGCGTCACCTGGTCTGTCATACGTCCTTCAACTCCAGAGCGTCGAGGACCGCCTGGGCGACCTCTTCGGGGGTGCGGTCGTCGGTGGCCACGACGACGCGCGCGACTTCGGTGTAGAGGGGGCGCCTGGCCTCCATCAGCTCGCGCCACTGGCGGCGCGGGTTGACGGCGAGCAGCGGGCGCGCGGCTCCGAGGCCCACGCGCCGTACGGCTTCCTCGACGTCCATCGAGAGATAGGCGACGGGCAGGCCGGTCAGCAGCTCGCGGGTGCCTTCGTCGAGGACGGCTCCGCCGCCGAGGGCGAGGACTCCGGTGTGCTCGGAGACGGCGGCCTCGACGGCCTGCCGTTCCAGCTCGCGGAAGTACGGCTCGCCCTCGTCGACGAAGATGTCGGAGATCGGCCGGCCCTGGGCCGTGACGATGTCGGCGTCGGTGTCCCGGTAGGGGACGCCGAGCCGCTCGGCGAGCAGCGCCCCCACCGTGGACTTTCCGGACCCCATGGGCCCGACGAGGACGACGAGCGGTCCGGCGGTCACCGGATCTGCAGGTTGTCGAGGTAGGCCTGGACGTTGCGGCGGGTCTCGGGGACCGAGTCGCCGCCGAACTTCTCGACGACGGCGTCGGCCAGCACGAGGGCGACCATCGCCTCGGCGACGATGCCGGCGGCCGGCACGGCGCAGACGTCGGAGCGCTGGTGGTGGGCCACGGTCGCCTCGCCGGTGGCGACGTCGATGGTGGCGAGGGCGCGCGGGACGGTAGCGATGGGCTTCATCGCGGCGCGGACGCGGAGCAGTTCGCCGGTGGTCAGGCCGCCCTCGGTGCCGCCGGAGCGGCCGGAGGTGCGCTTGATGCCCTCGGGGGTGGAGACGATCTCGTCGTGCGCCTTCGAGCCGGGCACGCGGGCGAGCTCGAAGCCGTCGCCGACCTCGACGCCCTTGATGGCCTGGATGCCCATGAGGGCGGCGGCGAGGCGGGCGTCGAGCCGGCGGTCCCAGTGGACGTGCGAGCCGAGGCCGACCGGGACGCCGTAGGCCAGCACCTCGACGACGCCGCCGAGGGTGTCGCCGTCCTTGTGGGCCTGGTCGATCTCCGCGACCATCGCCTTGCTGGCGTCGGCGTCGAGGCAGCGCACCGGGTCGGCGTCGAGCCTGTCGACGTCGGCGGGGGTGGGGAGGACTCCGTACGGGGCCTTGGCCGCGGCCAGCTCGACCACGTGGGAGACGATCTCGATGCCCGCGACCTCCTTGATGAAGGAACGGGCGACGGCGCCGAGGGCGACGCGGGCGGCGGTCTCACGGGCGCTGGCGCGCTCCAGGATCGGCCGGGCCTCGTCGAAGCCGTACTTCTGCATGCCCGCGAGGTCGGCGTGGCCGGGGCGCGGACGGGTCAGCGGCGCGTTGCGGCCGGTGTCCTTGAGGAGCGAGGGGTCGACCGGGTCGGCCGACATGACGGTCTCCCACTTGGGCCACTCGGTGTTGCCGATCATGACCGCGATCGGGGAGCCCTGGGACAGGCCGTGGCGGACGCCGCCGAGGAAGGTGATCTCGTCCTGCTCGAACTTCATCCGGGCACCGCGGCCATAGCCGAGCCGGCGACGGGCCAGGTGATCAGCCACCAGCTCGGTGGTGACCGGGACGCCGGCGGGAAGACCCTCCAGCGTCGCGACCAGTGCCGGTCCGTGCGACTCTCCTGCGGTCAGCCAACGCAACCTGCTCAACGATGCTCCTCATGCTCGCGCCTGGTACTGCGACGGCGCGATCGGGTGCGCGGCCCGGACCCGCCTCACCCGAATCCTCCCACGTCCGGTGCGGTTTCCTGGGCCCCGGTCCAGCTATCGGACGCCCCGGCGGTCAGCGGACCCGGCTGCGGCGGCCGCGGAGCCAGCTGACCACCGTCCACACGCCGACGGAACCGATGAGTCCGAAGACGACGGCCTTGGCCCAGACCGGCAGGTCTCCGAAGGCCACCCTGACGAGGGTGAAGAGCGCGAAGGGGATGTCCCACTTCGACGCGAGTACCTGATCCGTGTCCGTCCCGTCCATCCCATCCCCCTGTGAAAGTGCAGGTGAACAGGGTAACGGCTGAGGCTACCGACGAGTAGCGGCGGATCCGCCAAGATCGCCGGACCTGGCGGGCCGACCGGGCCGCGCCGGAGCCTCAGCGGGCTCCGGAGAGGGCTGCGAGGCCCGCGCGCCGCATCACTTCGAGCGGCGCCGGGGAACGGCCGGTCATCTGCTCGACCTGGAGGACCGCCTGGTGCACCAGCAGGTCCAGTCCGCCCAGGAGCTTGCCGCCGCGCTGCGACCAGGCGGCGGCGAGGGCGGTCGGCCAGGGATCGTAGAGGACGTCGAAGAGGGTGCCGGGGGCGGCCGGTACCGCCGCGGCCAGTTCGTCGGTGGCCCCGGCCGGTGTGGTGGCGATGACCAGGGGCGACTCCAGCGCCCCGGCCGCCTCGGACCAGTCGGCCGTGCGGACGGGGACTCCGAGCCGCTCGCCCCACTGCCGCATCTCGTCGGCGCGCGCCGAGGAGCGGACGTACGCCGTGACCTCGCCGGTGCAGATCCGCGAGAGCGCGGCCAGCGCCGAGGAGGCGGTGGCCCCGGCGCCGAGGATGGCGGCCGAGGGCACCTTCTCGACACCCCGCTCGTGGAGTGCGGCGACGATGCCGGGGATGTCGGTGTTGTCTCCCAGGCGCCGGCCGTCCCGCGTGAGGACGACCGTGTTGACTGCCTCCACGGAGGCCGCCGTGTCGCTGACGCCGTCCAGCAGCGGGATGACCGCCCGCTTGAGCGGCATGGTCAGCGACAGCCCGGCCCACTCGGGGCCGAGCCCGGCGACGAAACCGGGGAGCGCGGCCTCGTCGATCTCGAAGCGGTCGTACGACCAGTCGTCGAGGCCGAGCTCCCGGTAGGCGGCACGGTGGAGCACCGGTGAGAGCGAGTGCTCGATGGGTGAACCCAGCACCGCGGCCCGTATCCGTGTCATGTCCTGCTACCCGCCGTTCTTCTGCCTCTGCCGTTCCTGGAACTCGGCGACGAGCTTGAGGTGCTCGTCGTAGGTCTTGGTGAAGGTCGTCGTGTTGCCGTCCACCGACACGAAGAACATCCAGCCGCCGTTGTCCGGGTTGAGCGTAGCGGTAAGTGCGTCCATGCCCGGGTTCCCGATGGGGCCGACGGGCAGCCCCTTGATGAAGTGGGTGTTGTACGGGTTGTTGAACGCCTGGGCTTCCTTGAGGTTGAAGTTGATCTCGCTCTGGTTCTTGGCGTAGTTGTACGTCGAGTCGAACTCGATCTTCTGGTTCGTGACGTCGTTGGTCTTCTTCATGCGGTTGTAGACGACCTCGGACATCTTGCGGAAGTCGTCGTGGTTCTTGCCCTCGGCGTTGACGAGGCTGGCGACCGTGACGACCTGGAGCGGGTTCTCCAGCCCCAGCTCCTTGGACTTGGCCTCGATGCCGAGCTCCAGGTACTTGTCGGTGGCGTTCTTGACCATCTGCCTGAGCAGCGACTCGGGGGTGCTGTCCTTGCTGAGGTCGTAGCGCGTCGGGAAGAGGAAGCCCTCCAGCGGGTCCATGAGCTTGGGGTTGTTCCCGGCCCAGGCCGGAAGCCCCAGGTTCTTGGCGTCGCGCAGGGCGATCTCCCGGGTGGTGCCCTCCGGCTTGCCCAGCTTCTTGTCGATCGCCTCGTACACCTTGGCGTTGCGCATGCCCTCGGTGACGGTGATGACGTTCAGCTTGGTGGGGTCGATCATCAGCGCGACGGCGGCCGCACCCGACATCTTCTTGTTCATCGGGTAGACACCGGGCTGGATGGACTTGCCCTTGGGGTTGGCGTTCGCCGCGTCGACGAAGGCCTGGGCGCTGGCGACGACGCCGGCCTCCTTGAGGATGCGGCCCATCTGCCCCAGGCCGGCGCCCTTGGGGATCTCCACGTCGACGACCTCGCCGGCGCCCTCGCCCGCGAAGTCCTCGGCGGGGGCGAACCTCGCCTTGATGTAGCTGTAGCCGTAGTAGCCGCCACCGCCGACCACGCCGAGGATGACCACGGCGGCGAGCAGGCAGGCCGTCCCGCTGCGCTGCTTCTTGCCGCCCTTCGGCGAACGGCCGCCGCGGCGGCCCGAGGGCTCGTCGCCGTCACCGTCGTCGTCGCGACCGCCGGCGGGGAGGTCGGTCTCGGGCTCCTCCTCGACCGGTTCCGGCTCCAGGTGGCGCCGGCCCGGGGGCTGCGGCGGCGGGTAGGCCTCGGCCGTGCCGTAGAGGTCGGGGGTCTCGCCGGGATAGCCGGCCGACGGGTGCTGGGCGTAGTCCGCGCCCGCGTACGGGTCGGTCTGCACCGCGGCCGTGTACTGACCCTGGCCGGTGTCCCAGCCCTGGCTGTCGTACACCGGCTGCTGGGGCTGCTGCCCCTGCTGCTGGGCGTACGGCTGCGGGTGCTGGGCCTGCTGGGCCTGCTGGGCCTGCTGGGCCTGCTGGGCCTGCTGGGCCTGCTGGGCCTGCTGCGGGGCGTACCCCTGCTGGGGCTGGGCGTACTGCTGCTGCGCGTACTGCTGCTGCTGGTACTCGGGGTACTGCTGGTACTCCTGGTACTGCGGCTGCTGGGGGTACTGCTGCTGGTACTGGGGCTCCTGCTGGTACTCCTGCTGCGGGGCACCGGCGTACGGCACCTGGCCCTGCTGGGTCTGGTGCCCGGTCCACCCCTGGTCCCCGTACAGGGGGTCCTCAGGGTGCCAGGGTTCGGGGCCACGGCCCCGGCCATACTCAGTCATCGGTCCCCTAGAGCCGCGAGACGCGGGACCACGGACTCCTTCGTCCGCGGCACCCGGTTCCGCCTCTTTGACGGTGGGCGACGGCTGTTCGAATGCCGTCTCATCGCGCGGAACGTTACCGTATCGCGATCAGACAACCACTTCGACGCACTCGCCAGGCGGATTACCTGATACCCGTTCGGTCTCAAGAGCGTTCTGAAGGATCACCACAGCGGCGGCCTGGTCGATGACCGACCGGCCCTTCTTCGCGTTCCTGCCGGAGGCGCGCAGACCCTGGGCCGCGGTGACCGTGGTCATCCGCTCGTCCACCAGACGGACCGTCACCGGCTTGATGCCCTTGGCGAGTTCGTTCGCGAAGGCGCGCACCTTGGCCGCGGCCGGCCCCTCCCGCCCGCTGAGCGAGCGGGGGAGGCCTACCACGACTTCGAGGGGCTCGTACTCCTCGACGAGCTGCCGCAGCCGCCGGTGGGCGAAGGGGATGTCCCGGCCCGGAACGGTTTCCACCGGTGTGGCCAACACCCCATCGGGGTCGCAGGAGGCGACCCCGATCCGGGCGTCCCCGACGTCGATGGCCAGTCGGCGGCCGCGGCGCAGTGTCATCGTCAGGCCGTCTCGACGACGAGGCGCTCGACGGCGCTGATGGCCTCGGGGACGGCAGCCGGGTTCTGGCCGCCGCCCTGGGCGACGTCCGGCTTGCCGCCACCGCCGCCGCCGAGGGTCTTGGCGGCGGTGCGGACCAGGTCGCCGGCCTTGAAGCCGCGCTCGCGGGCCGCCTCGTTGGTGGCGATGACGGTCAGCGGGCGGTCGTTCGACACGGTGAACAGGGCCACGACGGCCGGCCGGTCGCCGGCCCCCGACAGTTGTTGCAGTCGGCCGCGGACGTCGAGGACAAGCCTGCGCAGGTCGTCGGCGCCGGTGCCGTCCGGCACCTGGCCCACGACGAGGGCCACGCCGTTGATGTTCTGGGCGTTCTCGGCGAGACCGGCGGCGGCCTGGAGGACCTTCTCCGCACGGAACTTCTCGATCTCCTTCTCGGCGTCCTTCAGCTTGCCGAGCATGGAGGCGATCTTCTCCGGCAGCTCTTCCGGACGGCCCTTGACCAGCTCCTGGAGCTGGGCGACGACCGTGTGCTCCTTGGCGAGGAAGTTGTAGGCGTCCACGCCGACGAGGGCCTCGACACGGCGCACGCCAGAGCCGATGGAGGACTCGCCGAGCAGCTTCACCAGACCCAGCTGGGAGGTGTTGCCGACGTGCGTGCCGCCGCACAGCTCCTTGGAGAAGTCGCCGATGGTCACGACGCGCACGCGCTCGCCGTACTTCTCGCCGAATTCGGCGATGGCGCCCTGCTTCTTCGCCTCGTCGATGCTCATGATCTCGGCGGTGACGTCGAGCTCCCGCGAGAGCACGTCGTTGATCTTCTGCTCGACGTCGGTGAGGACCGAGCCGGGGACGGCGTTCGGAGAGCCGAAGTCGAAGCGGAAGCGGCCGGGGCTGTTCTCGGAGCCGGCCTGGGCGGCCGTGGGGCCGAGGGCGTCGCGCAGCGCCTGGTGGGTCAGGTGCGTGGCCGAGTGGGCGCGGGCGATGGCCCGGCGGCGGCCCACGTCGATGGCGGCGTACGCGGAGGCGCCCACCGTCACCTCGCCGACCTGGACGGAGCCCTTGTGCACGGAGACGCCCGGAACCGGCTGCTGCACGTCGCGGACGACGATGACGGCACCGGAGTCGAGCTTGATGCGGCCCTGGTCGGCGAGCTGGCCGCCGCCCTCGGCGTAGAAGGGGGTGCGGTCGAGGACGACCTCGACGTCGTCGCCCTCGGAGGCGGCGGGCGCGGAGACGCCGTTGACCAGCAGGCCGACGATGGTGGACTCGCCCTGGTTGGTGGCGTAGCCGGTGAACTCGGTGGCGCCGGCGCCGTCGGCGATCTCCCGGTAGGCGGACATGTCCGCGTGGCCGGTCTTCTTGGCCTTGGCGTCGGCCTTGGCGCGGTCGCGCTGCTCCTGCATCAGGCGGCGGAAGCCGGGCTCGTCCACGGAGAGGCCCTGCTCGGCGGCCATCTCCAGGGTGAGGTCGATCGGGAAGCCCCAGGTGTCGTGGAGCAGGAACGCCTTGTCGCCGGAGAGGACCGTGCCGCCGGCGGCCCTGGTCTCGGTCACCGCGGTGTCGAGGATGTTCGTGCCGCCCTTGAGGGCCTTCAGGAAGGCGGCCTCTTCGGCGAGCGCGACGGTCTCGATGCGCTTGCGGTCGGTGACGAGCTCAGGGTACTGCTGACCCATCGTGTTGATCACGACGTCGACCAGGTCCTGGACGACGGGGCCCGTGGCGCCCATGAGGCGCATGTTGCGGATGGCGCGGCGCATGATGCGGCGCAGCACGTAGCCGCGGCCCTCGTTGCCGGGGGTGACTCCGTCGCCGATCAGCATGACGGAGGTGCGGATGTGGTCGGCGACCACGCGCATCGAGACGTCGGTGTTCTGGGCGGCGCCGTACCGCACGCCGGTCAGCTCGGTGGCCTTGTCCATGACCACGCGCAGGGTGTCGGTCTCGTACATGTTCTGCACGCCCTGCAGGATCATCGCGAGGCGTTCGAGGCCGAGACCCGTGTCGATGTTCTTCGACGGCAGGTCGCCGAGGATCGGGAAGTCCTCCTTCCCGTCGCCGGCGCCGCGCTCGTACTGCATGAAGACCAGGTTCCAGATCTCGACGTAGCGCTCGTCGTTGACGGCCGGGCCGCCCTCGACGCCGAACTCGGGGCCGCGGTCGTAGTTGATCTCGGAGCACGGGCCGCAGGGGCCGGGGACGCCCATGGACCAGAAGTTGTCCTTCTTGCCCAGGCGCTGGATCCGCTCGGCGGGCACGCCGATCACGTCGCGCCAGATCGTCTCGGCCTCGTCGTCGTCGAGGTAGACGGTGATCCAGAGCTTCTCGGGCTCAAGGCCGTAACCGCCGTCCGCCACGGAGCTGGTGAGCAGCTCCCAGGCGTACTTGATGGCGCCTTCCTTGAAGTAGTCCCCGAAGGAGAAGTTGCCGCACATCTGGAAGAACGTGCCGTGCCGGGTGGTCTTGCCGACCTCTTCGATGTCAGGCGTCCGGACGCACTTCTGCACGCTGGTGGCCCGCGGGGCCGGCGGCTTGGTCTCGCCGAGGAAGTACGGCTTGAAGGGGACCATTCCCGCGTTGACCAGCAGCAGAGTCGGATCGTCCGCGATGAGCGACGCCGAAGGGACAACGGCGTGACCGCGCTCCTCGAAGAAGCTCAGCCAGCGGCGGCGGATTTCAGCCGACTCCATCAGTGGTCCTCATTCCGGTTGTACGAAAGCTTTGGTCGGTGGTCGATCTGGTCGTTCTCGATGGCCCGCAGCCGCCGCGGCCCGGGGAGGGCGGTGACGTTGTCGGGCCGGTCGGGGTCCTGGTGGAGCCCCAGTGCGTCGTTCAGCTCGTCCTCGCGCTGCGTCATTCCCGCTTTGACGTCGAGGGCGAAGTCCTTGAGGCGGTGTCCCGCCTCGACGGCCTTGTCGGCGGCCTGGGCCGCGAGGCTCTCCGGCGTCAGCTTCTTGAGCTGACGGTTGACCTTGGTGGTGGCCCACACGCCGGCGGCTGCGCCTGCGGTGAACCAGAAGGCTCGGCGGAACATCGGCGGTCTCAGTCCTTCTGCTTCCGGCGCCGGGCGGCCGGCACCGTTCGGCCAACGATCACAGTACGGCGGGACGCCCTCTGCGGGCCCCCGCCCGGGGCGGCGTCCCCCTTGCCCAGCGCCTTGCGGACGCCGTAGCCGAAGGCCGCGACCTTCACCAGCGGCCCCCCGAAGGCGGTGGCCACGGTGGAGGACAGCGCGGAGGCGTTGGAGGTGACCTCCTGGACGTCGCTCGCGATGGCGTCGACCCGGTCGAGCTGGGTGCGCGCGGAGCGGACGGTGCTGGAGGCGTCGGCCAGGAGAGGTACGGCCTGGTCGGTCACTTCGGACACCAGCTTGGTGGTCGCTCTGAGCACCTGCGCCAGCCGCACCAGGGCGACGGCGAGGAAGGAGATCAGGATGGCCCAGAAGACGGCCACGATGATCCCGGCCACCTCTACACCGGACACGTCACACCGCTCTCTGTCTGTACCCGAACCGCCGGCGGCAGCGATTCCCACACATGGTCCTCCGACCCTATCGCGCCGGGGATACCCGGCCGTACCGGAATTCGGGGTCGGACGCCGCGCCGTGGACGCAGCGCATCCGGACCAGTACGCTCCGTGTCCCACGCGACACGGACCCCTTCGACATGCCGTCCGGGGCAATCTTCCCCCGGAGCTGAGCGGGTTCATCGGGCGGGGTGCCGAACTCGCCGAGGTGGGGCGGCTCCTGGAGACCTCGCGGCTGGTGACCGTGACCGGTGTGGGCGGGGTCGGCAAGTCCCGGCTGGTGCTCGCGGCGGCCCGGTCGGCCGCCGAGGGGGCACGGAAGGGCCAGGACGCGCTGGAGGCGCGAGGGACTCAGGAGTCAGAAGGGGCGCAGGCGGCGCATGCGCCGGGGTAGGAACGCTACTGCGACGGCGTCCGGCTGGCCGAGCTGGCCTGCGTACGGGATCCATCGCTGCTGGAGCTGGCCCTCTCCGGGGCGCTCGGGCTGACCGACCACACCACCCGTCCGCCCGGACCGTGCCGGCCGATCACCTGGCCGGCGCGGGTGCCGCGGCCGGCCGAGCGCGGCGCGGCGCCCGGCCCGCGGGTCGCGCGCAGCACGGCGCCGACGGACCAGCCGCAGGGCTGCGGAAAGCGGGAAACCCGCCGCCCCATGGAGGGGGCGGCGGGTTTCCACCAGCCTGTGAGGGCTACGTCTGCCGGGAGATCAGCGGGCGTAGTACTCGACGACGAGCTGCTCGTCGCAGATGACCGGGATTTCCTTGCGGTTCGGGTCACGGTCCAGGCGGAAGGCCAGGGCCTTCAGGTTGACCTGCAGGTAGCGCGGGGTCTCGCCCTCGCCTGCGTAACCACCCTCACGGGCGACCTGGAACGGAACCTTCTCGCGGCTGCGCTCGCGCACGGTGATGACGTCGTCCGGGCGGACACGGAACGACGGCTTGTCGACCTTGGCGCCGTTGACCTCGATGTGGCCGTGGACGACCATCTGGCGGGCCTGGTAGATCGTGCGGGCGATGCCCGAACGCAGGACCAGGGCGTCGAGACGACGCTCGAGCTCGACGACCAGCGCCTCGCCCGTCTTGCCCTCGGCCTTCTTGGCGCGGTCGTACGCGCGGGCCATCTGGCGCTCGGAGATGTCGTACTGAGCGCGCAGACGCTGCTTCTCCAGCAGACGGACCTTGTAGTCCGAGTTCTGCTTGCGGCCACGGCCGTGCTCGCCCGGCGGGTAGGGGCGGGCCTCGAAGTACTTGACGGCCTTCGGCGTCAGGGCGATGCCGAGGGCGCGAGACTTCTTGACCTTGGGTCGCTTCTGGTTCACGGGGAACCTACCTCCATGTAAGTTAGGTGAGGCTTACCTTAGCGAGGAGGACGTAATGTCTCGACCACATGGGATCCCCCTGCCCAGTGCGCAACGCAGTTCGGATTCAGACGAAACAGAATCCGCTTGCGCCGACGATAAGCAAGGTCAGCCGCGTCCCAGGGAAGGCGTTCGGCAGCTCACCGGAGCCGAACGCGTACGAACCCTCGTAGAGTCCAACGCCTCAGTATCCCTCACGCTGATCGGTGCTCGTGACAGTCACGGGTCCGAGGAGTTCGGGACAGGGATGCCGGTCGCGCGGACCGTCACCCCGGACGGGGACGTGATTCTCCTTGTCTCAGGGGAATCCACGGCTGCCAGGGCAGCCGCTCACGCCCAGGACGACGACCTCACCGCCGTGATCGAGATCACGGATGTGGCGCCGGTGTCCGTGCCCCATCGTATCCGAGGCCGTGCGTGGCTGGCCGGGTGGCTGACGCCGGTGCGCGGGGACGACCGCGGGACCTGCGCCGCGCTGCTCGCGGAGCGGCACCCGGTGGGCGAGCTGCTGGGGCTGGGCGAGTCCCTCGACGCCCCTGCGGATCTTCTCCACGGCGGCGGGCGGCCCGCCTGGATGATGCTGCGCCTGGAGGTCGGCGAGATCTCGGTGGACGACCTGTGGGGCGCCGAGCACGTGGACCCGGACGATCTCGCCGCGGCGGAGCCCGACCCGGTGTCCCCGCACGAGGCGGAGCTCCTCCAGCACCTGCACTCCGCCCACGGCGACCGGATCGGCGAGCTGTGCGGGCTGCTCGGCGACCGCGGCGCGCGGGGCATGACCGCCGTTCCACTCGCCCTGGACCGCACCGGCCTGCGCGTCCGCTTCAGCGGCGGTGCCTCCGGCGGCTCCTTCGACGCCCGCTTCGACTTCCCGGAGCCGGTGGCGGACATCTGCGGCTTGCGCCGGGCGATGCGCACCCTCTTCTCGGCCGCCTCCCACTGAGGACAGGACAGGCGGCCTCGTGTCCGGGCCGGCGTGTCCGGGCCGGCACGTCCTGGAGCGCGCACTTCGACGGCGGTCACGGACAGCCGGGACTCCGCCTTGACCCCGGTGCGGCGGCGCGCGGCCGGCGGGAACCGGACCCGGTGAGCGGCACCTGCGCCACCAGGACGGAGGCGCCGGCCCCCGCCGTGGCGGTGTGGTGCGTCAGCCGGACGGGCGGCTGGGACGGCGCGGCCCGCGGGGGCCTCAGCCGCGGTCGGTGCCGCGGAGGCGTTCGCGGACCTTCTCCACCACGTCCGCGTAGCGGGCCTCGGCGCCGTAGCGGGTCGGCTCGTAGTACCGCTTGCCGTGAATCTCGTCCGGGGCGTACTGCTGGGCGGCGATGGCGCCCGGGACGTCGTGCGGGTACACATAGCCCACGGCGTGCCCCAGCTTGGCCGCGCCCTTGTAGTGCCCGTCCCGCAGGTGCGTCGGGACGGAGCCGGCGAGGCCCGCCCGTACGTCGGCCAGCGCCGCACCGATCGCGGTCGTGGCGGTGTTCGACTTCGGGGCCAGGGCCAGGGCGATCGTGGCGTGCGAGAGGGTCAGCGCGGCCTCCGGGAAGCCGATCATCGCCACCGCCTGGGCCGCGGCCACCGCGATCGGCAGCGCCGTCGGGTCCGCCAGGCCGATGTCCTCGCTCGCGGAGATCATGAGGCGGCGCGCGATGAACCGGGGGTCCTCCCCCGCCTCGATCATCCGCGCCAGGTAGTGCAGCGCGGCGTCGACGTCCGAGCCGCGGATCGACTTGATCAGCGCGCTCGCCACGTCGTAGTGCTGGTCGCCGTCCTTGTCGTAGCGGACCGCCGCCCGGTCGACCGCCTCCTCCAGCGTCTGGAGGGTGATCTCGTCCTCGCCCTTGGCGAGGGCAGAGCCGGCCCCCGCCTCCAGCGCCGTCAGCGCGCGCCTGGCGTCCCCGCCGGCGATCCGCAGCAGGTGCGCCTCGGCGTCCTGCGGCAGGGCCACCGCCCCGGCCAGGCCCCGCTCCTCGTCAAGCGCGCGCCGCATCAGAGCGCTCAGGTCGTCGTCGGTCAGCGGTTCCAGCGTCAGCAGCAGTGATCGCGACAGCAGCGGGGAGATGATCGAGAAGTACGGGTTCTCCGTGGTGGCCGCGATCAGCGTCACCCAGCGGTTCTCGACGGCCGGCAGCAGGGAGTCCTGTTGGGCCTTGCTGAAGCGGTGGATCTCATCGAGGAAGAGGACGGTCTCCTTGCCGTAGCCCCCGGCCGCGCGGCGCGCGCCCTCGATGACGGCCCGTACCTCCTTGACGCCCGCCGTGATGGCGGAGAGCTCCACGAAGCGCTTCTGCGTGGCCTGGCTGACCACGTAGGCGAGGGTCGTCTTCCCGATGCCCGGCGGGCCCCAGAGGATCACCGAGGAGGCGCCGGCCGGGCCTCCGGCCCCCTCCCCGACCAGCCGCCGCAGGGGTGATCCGGGCTTCAGCAGGTGCTGCTGGCCGACGACCTCGTCCAGGGTGCGCGGGCGCATCCGGACGGCGAGCGGCGAGCTCGCGGGGTCCTTCTGCTGGCGCTCTTCGGCGGCGGCGGTGAACAGGTCTGGTTCCACACGGGAAGCCTAAGCGAGTGCACCGACAGGGCCGCGCGCCGTCAGGAGGTCCAGAAGTCCCACCAGCGGGTCAGGATCAGCATGCCGATGATCCCGATGTGCAGCACCGGCAGCACCCAGGTGAACTCCTCGAAGAAGCTCCTGAGCCAGCCCGGGGCCGGCAGCAGCCCGGCGCGGACGTTGTGGGAGGTGACGTACCAGAACATCAGGATCGTGGCGACCCAGGCCAGGGAGCACCACAGGCACAGCGCGTTGATGTTGTAGAGCGACTGGTAGGTGAGCCAGGCACAGAAGACGACGCCGAAGAGCGTGCCGGCGTTGAAGGTGAGCCAGTACCAGGCGCGGAACCGGGCGCCGGCCAGGATGCTCATGCCGACGCAGATGACGATGCCGTAGGCGACCAGGCCGAGCATGGGGTTCGGGAAGCCGAAGACGGCCGCCTGGTCGCTCTTCATGATGTTGCCGCAGGAGACGACCGGGTTGAGACTGCAGCCCGGTGTGAAGTCCGGGTCCTCCAGCAGCTTGAACTTGTCGATCGTGATCACCCAGGCGGCGAGCAGGCCCGCCGCCCCCGTGATCACCAGCAGCAGGGCCAGCGCCCGGCTCGCCCCGAAGGTCGTCCCCCGGGCGGTCTCCGCGTCCGTGTCCCGTGTCGTCATACCGCCCGCTCCACATCTGCCAGGTGATCAAGCACCGGCCATTGTGCCGTACGAGCCTGTGAACGGACGGGGCCGGGGAAAGATCCCCGGCCCCGTCCTGGGGCGCTCAGCGCCGCCGCCGTCAGGCGAGGCGGTCCTTGACCGTGTCGATCAGCTCGCCGACGGGCACGGCCGTCTGGTCCCCGGACTCCATGTCCTTGAGCTGGACGACGCCCTCGGCGAGGTCGCGGTCGCCCGCGACGATCGCGAAGCGGGCACCGCTGCGGTTCGCGTCCTTCATGGCGCCCTTGAGGCCCTTGCCGCCGTACGACATGTCCGCCGCGACGCCCGCCTTGCGCAGCTGGGTCACGAGGCCGAACACGGTCGCCTTGGCCTCGCCCAGCGCCACGGCGAACACCGAGGTCGACGCGGGGATGTCGAGCTCGACGCCCTCCTTCTCCAGCGCGAGGACCGTGCGGTCCACGCCGAGCGCCCAGCCCACCGACGGCAGCGCCGGTCCGCCGATCATCTCGGACAGGCCGTCGTAGCGGCCGCCGCCGCCGACCGCGATGCCCAGGCCGTCGTGGACGAACTCGAAAGTGGTGCGGGTGTAGTAGTCCAGGCCGCGCACCAGCTTGTCGTCGTCCTCGAAGGCGACGCCGGCCGCGGTCACCAGGACCCGAACCTGCTCGTGGTAGGCCTTGCACGCGTCGCACAGGTAGTCGCGCAGCACCGGGGCGCCGACGAGCTGCTTCTGTACGTCGGCCCGCTTGTCGTCGAGCACGCGCAGCGGGTTGATCTCGGCGCGGCGCATGGTCTCCGCGTCGAGGTCGAGGCCCCGCAGGAACGACTGCAGTGCCTCCCGGTACACCGGGCGGCACTCCTTGTCGCCCAGCGAGTTCAGCAGGATCCGGAAGTCGCGCAGGCCGAGCGAGCGGTAGGCCTGGTCGGCCAGGATGATCAGCTCGGCGTCCAGCGCCGGGTCCTCGGCGCCGATCGCCTCGGCGCCGACCTGCGAGAAGTGGCGGTAACGGCCCGCCTGCGGCTTCTCGTAGCGGTAGTACGAGCCGGAGTACCAGAGCTTGACCGGCAGGTTGCCCTTCTTGTGCAGGCTCGCCTCCAGGGCGGCGCGCAGCACGGAGGCGGTTCCCTCGGGGCGCAGGGCGAGCTGGTCGCCGCCCTTGGTCTCGAAGGCGTACATCTCCTTGGAGACGATGTCGGTGGACTCCCCGACACCGCGGGCGAAGAGGCCCACGTCCTCGAAGCCGGGGGTCTCGATGTAGCCGTAGCCGGAGTTGCGCAGCGGGGCCGCGATGGCCTCGCGTACCGCCAGGTACTTCACGGAGACCGGCGGGATCAGGTCGTACGTGCCCTTGGGGGCCTGGAAAGTAGCCACGAAGCTTTCGTCACATTCCTCGTCGTGGAGCGGCTGTCGGGTCCGCTGCCGGGCCGGCGGCGACCTCCCGCAGGTACGGGTTGGTCGCGCGCTCGCGGCCGATGGTGGTCTGGGGACCGTGGCCGGACAGCACCACGGTCGAGTCGTCGAGCGGCAGGCACACGCGGGCCAGCGATTCGAGCATCTCGATGTGGGAGCCGCCCGGCAGGTCGGTTCGTCCGATGGAGCCGGCGAAGAGCAGGTCGCCCGAGAAGAAGACCGGCGGGATGTCGGCCAGCTCGGGCATCCGGAAGGTCACCGACCCCTTGGTATGGCCCGGCGCATGCGCCACGGAGAAGTCCATTCCGGCCAATTTCAGCGCGGCGCCGTCGGCCAGCTCGCGGACGTCGTCGGGCTCTCCCACGGTCAGCTCGCCCATGAGCGGCATCCCGATGGAGCGGCCGAGGGCCTTTTCCGGGTCGCTCATCATGTAGCGGTCCTCGGGGTGGATCCACGCCGGTACGTCGTGTGCTCCGCACACCGGGACCACCGAGGCCACATGATCGATGTGGCCGTGGGTCAGGACGACCGCGACGGGCATGAGCCGATGCTTCCTCAGCGTCTCCTCGACACCCTGGGCGGCCTGGTGGCCCGGGTCGATGATGACGCACTCCTCGCCGGCGGCGGGGGCGACCACGTAGCAGTTGGTGCCCCAGGCGCCTGCGGGGAACCCGGCAATCAGCACGTTCGTCCTCAATCGTCGTCGGCGGGAGGGTGCAGGTCGTCAATCCTGCTGCTCAGAGCCTACCGGCGCCGCTCATCACACAGCGAACCCATATACGGTACGGCCTATCCCAGCCCGGACAGCAGTATCAGACACGTACAAGGAGACGACCCGGTGGTCACGAGCGATCAGCGGCGGCGACAGCTCGCCAGGGAGAAGTACGAGCGCCAGCAGAAGCGCCGCGCCGAGGCCCGGAAGAAGGGCCGCCAGCGGCTGGCGGTGATCGGCGCGGTGGTCGCCGTGGTGATCGCGACGCTGGTCGGCCTGATCGTGGGCGGTGTCTTCGACTCGGACAAGGACACGAAGGACACGGCGGCGGACCCGTCGGCCTCGGCGACTCCGCCGGAGCCCAAGCAGTCCCCCTCGCCGGAGATGGCGATCGACCAGAAGGGGAAGTACACCTTCGCGCTGAAGACCAGCGCCGGTGACATCACCTTCGCGATGGACGCGGCGAAGACCCCGCAGACCGTGAACTCGTTCAAGGCGCTGGCCGACAAGGGCTACTTCGACAACACCAAGTGCCACCGGCTGACCGCCGGCGGGATCTTCGTGCTCCAGTGCGGCGACCCCGAGGGCACCGGCCGCGGCGGCCCGGGCTACAACATCCCGGACGAGAACCTGGACTCGCTGGGCAAGGCCAACGAGCAGGGCCAGGTGATCTACCCGGCCGGCACGGTGGCGATGGCCAACACCGGCCAGCCCGGCTCGGGCGGCAGCCAGTTCTTCCTGGTCTACAAGGACAGCCCGCTGACGCCGACGTACACGCCGTTCGGCAGGATCGACGCGGCCGGCCTGAAGGTCCTGGAGGAGATCGCCAAGGCCGGCACCGTCGACGGCGGCCAGGACGGTGCGCCGAAGAACGATGTCAAGATCGAGAAGGGCACGGTCACCCAGAACTGACGGGTGACGCGGCCCACGGGCCGGCCGGCCCGCCCCTGCGCCGATATTTCCGTCGTGCGGGATGCGGACAGCCGGCCCGGCGGTCGCCTATGTTGGCGTTGTGCAGGGCGGGCGCTGCCCGCCCCAGGAAACTGTGGACGATGCCCAGGGGGTGAACCCCTCGCAGGCATCAGGTGGAGGAGGCGCTGTGAGCAGCGACCCGTGGGGCCGAGTCGACGAGACGGGCACCGTGTACGTGCGTACTTCCGATGGCGAGCAGGTCGTCGGTTCGTGGCAGGCGGGCACCCCTGAGGAGGCTCTGGCCTACTTCGAGCGCAAGTACGAGGGCCTGGTGGTCGAAATCGGCCTCCTCGAAAAGCGGGTGCGGACCACTGATCTGTCCGCCAAGGACGCCCAGACGGCGATCGACCACCTGCGGACGCAGGTCGACGAGCACCACGCCGTGGGCGACCTGGACGCCCTGCGTGTGCGGCTTGACAAGCTGGTCGAGACCGTGGAGTCCCGGCGCGAGGAGCGCAAGCTCCAGAAGGCCAAGCAGGCGGACGAGGCCCGGGCGGCCAAGGACGCGCTGGTCGCCGAGGCCGAGCAGCTGGCGCAGAGCGACCAGTGGCGCAGCGCCGGCGAGCGCCTGCGCGCCCTGGTGGACATCTGGAAGGGCCTGCCGCGCCTGGACCGCAAGTCGGACGACGAGCTGTGGCACCGCTTCTCGCACGCCCGTTCCGCCTTCTCCAAGCGCCGCAAGGCACACTTCGCGTCGCTGGACGCGCAGCGCGAGGACGCCCGCAAGGTCAAGGAGAAGCTGGTCTCGGAGGCCGAGTCGCTGTCGAAGTCGACCGACTGGGGTCCGACGGCTGCCCGCTACCGCGAGCTGATGGCGGACTGGAAGGCGGCGGGCCGGGCGCAGCGCGAGGCCGAGGACGATCTGTGGAACCGTTTCCGCGGTGCGCAGGACGTGTTCTTCGCGGCCCGCAGCGAGGTGTTCGCGGAGCGTGACGCCGAGCAGATCGAGAACCTGAAGCTCAAGGAGGAGCTGGCCGACGAGGCCGAGAAGCTCGTCCCCGTGACGGACCTGAAGGCGGCCCGTGCCGCGTTCCGCTCCCTCAACGAGCGCTGGGAGGGCGTGGGCCACGTGCCGCGCGACGCCCGGCCGAAGGTCGAGGGCCGGATGCACGCGGTGGAGCGCGCCCTCCAGGAGGCCGAGGAGGGCGAGTGGCGTCGTACGAACCCGGAGGCGCGGGCCCGTGCGGCCGGTCTGACCGGTCAGCTCCAGGCTGCGGTCGACAAGCTGCGCGAGCAGATCGACGCGGCGCGCGCGGCGGGCAACAACGCGAAGGCCGACAAGCTGTCGCGTGAGCTGGAGGGCCGCCAGGCCCTGCTGGACCAGGCGCTGAAGGGCCTGGAGGAGTTCGGCGGCTGACCAGGCCACCTGCACGACTAGGGCCCCGGTACGGGATGCGTACCGGGGCCCTCGCTCTGTCTTCTACGGCCTGCGGGCCGAGGTCACGCGGTAGACGTCGTAGACGCCCTCCACGCCCCGGACGGCCTTCAGGACGTGGCCCAGGTGCTTGGGGTCGCCCATCTCGAAGGTGAACCGGGAGGTGGCGACCCGGTCGCGGGAGGTCTGCACGGCCGCCGACAGGATGTTGACGTGCTGGTCGGACAGGACCCGCGTGACGTCCGACAGCAGCCGGGACCGGTCCAGCGCCTCGACCTGGATGGCGACCAGGAAGACCGAGGACTGGGTGGGCGCCCACTCGACCTCCAGCATCCTTTCGGGCTGCTGGGAGAGGGAGTCGACGTTGACGCAGTCCGCGCGGTGAACCGATACGCCACTGCCGCGCGTGACGAACCCGATGATCGGGTCGCCCGGCACCGGGGTGCAGCAGCGGGCCAGCTTGACCCACACGTCGTCGACGCCCTTGACGACGACGCCCGGGTCGGCGTTGCTGCGCCGCTTGCCGCGGGCCCGCGCGGGCGGGATCGATTCCTCGATGTCCTCGTTGGCGGCCTCCTCGCCGCCGAGGGCTGCCACCAGCTTCTGTACGACGCCCTGCGCGGCCACGTGGCCCTCGCCGATCGCCGCGTACAGCGAGGAGATGTCCGGGTAGCGCATCTCGTGCGCGAGGGTCACGAGCGAGTCGCCGGTCAGGATCCGCTGGATCGGCAGGTTCTGCTTGCGCATGGCCCGCGCGATGGCGTCCTTGCCGTGCTCGATGGCCTCGTCGCGGCGTTCCTTGGAGAACCAGGCGCGGATCTTGTTCCGGGCCCGCGGGGACTTGACGAAGCCCAGCCAGTCGCGGGACGGTCCGGCTCCCTCGGCCTTCGAGGTGAAGACCTCGACCAGGTCGCCGTTGTCGAGGGTCGACTCCAGCGGGACCAGGCGGCCGTTGACGCGGGCCCCTATCGTCCGGTGGCCGACCTCGGTGTGGACGGCGTACGCGAAGTCCACCGGGGTGGCGCCGGCGGGCAGCGCGATGACATCACCCTTGGGGGTGAAGACGAAGACCTCGTTGCGGGAGAGGTCGAAGCGCAGCGAGTCGAGGAACTCGCCCGGGTCCTCGGTCTCCTTCTGCCAGTCCAGCAGCTGGCGCAGCCACGCCATGTCGTTGACGGTGTCCTGGCCGGCGCTGCCCTTGGCGGCCTGGGGGACGTCGGTGCGGACCTTGGAGGTGCCCGCCACCGTCTGCTGCTTGTACTTCCAGTGCGCGGCGATGCCGTACTCGGCGCGGCGGTGCATGTCGAAGGTGCGGATCTGCAGTTCGACGGGCTTGCCGTTGGGCCCGATGACCGTCGTGTGGAGCGACTGGTACATGTTGAACTTGGGCATCGCGATGTAGTCCTTGAACCGGCCGGGGACCGGGTTCCACCGCGCGTGCACCGTGCCGAGGGCCGCGTAGCAGTCGCGGACGGTGTCGACGAGGACGCGGATGCCCACCAGGTCGTAGATCTCCGCGAAGTCGCGGCCGCGGACGATCATCTTCTGGTAGACGCTGTAGTAGTGCTTGGGACGGCCGGTGACGGTGGCCTTGATCCGGGCGGCTCTGAGGTCCACCTGGACCTCGTCCGTGACGAGGGCGAGGTACTCGTCGCGCTTGGGCGCGCGCTCGGCGACCAGACGCACGATCTCGTCGTACATCTTCGGGTAGAGGATCGCGAAGGAGAGGTCCTCCAGCTCCCACTTGATCGTGTTCATGCCCAGCCGGTGCGCCAGCGGGGCGTAGATCTCCAGGGTCTCGCGGGCCTTCTTCTCCTGCTTCTCCCGCTTGAGGTAGCGCATCGTGCGCATGTTGTGCAGCCGGTCGGCGAGCTTGATGACCAGCACGCGCGGGTCCTTCGCCATGGCCACGACCATCTTGCGGACGGTCTCGGCCTGGGCGGCCTCGCCGAACTTCACCCGGTCGAGCTTGGTGACCCCGTCGACGAGGAGCGCCACGGCGTCGCCGAAGTCGCGGCGCAGGTCCTCCAGGCCGTACTCGGTGTCCTCGACGGTGTCGTGGAGCAGGCCGGCCATGAGGGTGGCCGGGTCCATGCCGAGCTCGGCGAGGATGGTCGTGACCGCGAGCGGGTGGGTGATGTACGGGTCGCCGCTCTTGCGCTTCTGGCCGCGGTGCCAGCGCTCGGCCACCTGGTAGGCCTGTTCGAGCTGGCGCAGCGTCGACGTCTCGATCTTCGGGTCGTTGCTGCGGACTATGCGGAGCAGGGGCTCCAGTACCGGGTTGTACGGGTTCGAGCGCTGCACGCCGAGGCGGGCCAGGCGGGCGCGCACCCGGTTGGAGGACGCGGCCGACTTCGCGGGCGCGGGCTTGACCGGCGCCGGCTTGGGGGCGGGCTTGACCGGCGGGGCCGGCGGGGGCGTGGCGGCGGCCGCCGTGGCCTGCTCGGCCTGCGGGTCGGGCTGCGCGGCGGAGATTGGCTGGACCTCGTCTGGCAAGAGCGCTCCTCACGGGGGTTCCCCCGGACGCCAGTCCGGGGGAGGATCCGGTGCCCGAGTCCGGTCCGGATAACCCATCGTAGCGAGGGTTGGGTCACCCCGTTCGCCGAGCCTGCGGCGACGGCCCGGGCACGCGAACGGCGGGCAGCCGGGAGATCCTGGATGCCCGCCGTCCCCTACGGGGAGGGGTGTGGTCAGACGACGATCAGCGCGTCCAGCGGAGCCCCTGCCAGGGCCCCGGTCAGCTTGGCCCGGCCCGGGAGGAACGACAGCTCCATCAGGACCGCCACGCCGGCCACCTCGGCACCGGCCCGCCGGATCAGCGAGAGGGATGCCTCCGCCGTGCCGCCGGTGGCCAGTACGTCGTCGATGACCATGACCCGGTCGCCGGCCGCCAGGTCCTCGGCGTGGACCTCGATCTCCGCCGTGCCGTACTCCAGCTCGTACGACTGCGCGAGCGTCGCGCCGGGCAGCTTGCCGGCCTTGCGGACCGGCACGAAGCCGATGCCGGCCTGCACCGCCACCGGGGCCGCGAGGATGAACCCGCGCGCCTCCAGTCCGACGATCTTCGTCGCGCCGTACTGCCCGGCCAGCTCCACCAGCGCGCCGGTCAGCGCGCCGAACGCCTCGGGGTCCGCGAGCAGCGGGGTGATGTCCTTGAACATCACGCCCGGCTTCGGGTAGTCCGCCACGTCCTTGATGCGGCTGAGCAGGAGGGTCCGTACGACGTCGGACAGCTGAGCGGTCAACGCCGCCGCCCCGGCTGCTGCCGGCCCTGCGACACGACCTGCGCCTGGTCGCCGGAGCCGTAGGCGTCGTCCGACAACTCGCCCTTGGACTCGGCGGCCGCGCGCTTGGCGAGCACCCGCTTCTTCAGCGCCTTCATCGCCGGCTCGCGCTCCTTGAGGTCCACCACCAGCGGGGTCGCGATGAAGATCGAGGAGTACGCACCGGCCGCGAGGCCGACGAACAGCGACAGCGAGATGTCGTTCAGCATGCCGGCGCCCAGGAAGCCGCCGCCGATGAACAGCAGGGCCGCGACCGGGAGCAGCGCCACGACCGTGGTGTTGATCGAACGGACCAGGGTGCCGTTGATGCTGCGGTTGGCGATCTCGCTGAAGGTGTAGCGGGTCTGCTTGGTGATGTCCTTCGAGCCCTCCTTCAGACCGTCGAAGACGACGACGGTGTCGTAGAGGGAGTAGCCGAGGATGGTCAGCAGACCGATGACGGTGCCCGGGGTGACCTCGAAGCCGACGAGCGCGTACACGCCGACGGTGATGGTGAGGTCGTGGATCAGGGCGATCAGCGCGGCGACGGCCATGCGCCATTCGAAGGCGATGGCGAGGTAGATCACCACGAGGATCATGAACACGCCGAGGCCGGTCCAGGCCTTGTTCGCGATCTGCTCGCCCCAGCTGGGGCCGACCAGGTCGGCGTTGATGTCGGCCTCGGTGACCTTGAGGTCGGCGGCCAGTTCCTTCTTCACGTCGGCCGCGGCGGCGGTGTCCAGACCGGAGATCTGGATGCGCATGCCCCCGGTGCCGAGCTCCTGGACGATCGCGTCGTGGCCGGAGGCCTTCTCCGCGGCCTCCGTCGCGCCGGCGACCGAGACGGCCGTCTTCGGAGTGGTGAAGACCGCTCCGCCCTTGAACTCGATGCCCATGTTGAGGCCCTGTACGGCCAGGGCCACGATCGCCGTGATGGTGATCAGGATGGAAACGCCGTACCAGAGAAAGCGCTTGCCGACGAAGTCGTAGCCGACCTCACCGCGGTACAGCTTGGCGCCGAGATCTCCCAGCTTCGACATCTCTCACGCCTCCTTTGCTTCGACGGGGGCGGGGGCACCGGCGGTACGGCGGGAGCTGCGCAGCGGGGGCTTGGCGCCCAGCCGCTTCGGGTCCAGCCCGGACCACGGGTGACCGCTGGAGAAGAACTTCGTACGCGCCAGCAGCGTCATCACGGGCTTGGTGAAGAGGAACACCACGACCACGTCGAGCAGGGTGGTGAGACCCAGCGTGAAGGCGAAGCCCTGCACCTTGCCGACGGTGACGATGAACAGCACCGCGGCGGCGAGGAACGACACGAAGTCGGAGACCAGGATCGTGCGGCGGGCGCGCGGCCAGGCGCGCTCGACGGCCGGGCGCAGGGTGCGGCCCTCGCGGATCTCGTCGCGGATGCGCTCGAAGTACACGATGAACGAGTCCGCGGTGATACCGATGGCGACGATCGCACCGCAGACGGCCGGCAGGTTCAGCGCGAAGCCGATGCCCTTACCGAGCAGCGCCATGATCGTGTAGGTCAGGATCGCGGAGACCAGGAGGCTGATGATCGCGATGAAGGCCAGGCCGCGGTAGTAGACCAGCAGGTAGACGACCACGAGGAGGAGGCCGATCGCGCCGGCGATCAGGCCGGCCCGCAGCTGCTCGCCGCCGAGCGCGGCGGTGACGGTGGTGACGCTGTCCTCCTGGAAGGACAGCGGCAGGGCGCCGTACGAGAGCATGTTGCCCAGGTCCTGCGCGGACTGCTGGTTGAAGCCGCCGGAGATCTGCGCGTTGCCGCCGGTGATCGCCGTGCTGACGGACGGGTCGGAGATGACGTCGCCGTCGAGGACGATCGCGAACTGGTTCTGCGGCATCTGCTTGGCCGCCAGCTCGCCGGTGACCTTGGCGAAGGCGTCCGCGCCGTGGTCGTTGAAGTTCATCGTGACGATCCACTGACCCGACTGCGGGTCGATCTCGCCCTTGGCGCTCTTGACGTCCTTGCCCTCGACCGCGGCGGGTCCGAGGAGCCACTTGCCCCACTGCTCACCGCGCTGGCCGCAGGCGAGCGTCGGGTCGGTGGGCTTGACGCCCTGGCCGACGTTCGCGCGCTGCGCCTCGTCGGTGCAGTCGAGCGCGGCGAACTTGGCCTGCAGGTCCGCGGCGGCCGGGTCGGGCACGGGGGCGCTCGCGGAGGGCGACGGGGCCGCCTTGTCGTCTGCCTTCTTCGACTCGCTCGCCGACGGCGTGGGAGTGGGCGCGTTCGGGGCCTTGAGGCCCTCGCTGAGCGCGCGGCCCTGGGAAGTGGCGCTGGACGACGGGGTGGCGGACGGGCTGGTCTTGTTCCCGTCCTGGGCCTTGGGGGCCTCGGAGCCGCTCGCGGAGGGGCTCGGGCTCTGGGCGCCCTCGGGGGCGGCGGGGGCGCCGTCCGCGAACGCGATGACCGGGCGGAAGTAGAGCTGGGCGGTGGTGCCGACCTGCTCGCGCGCCTGCTTCTCGTTCATCCCCTTGGGGATGTTGACGATGATGTGGTCGCGTCCCTGCGTCTGGACCTCGGCCTCGGAGACGCCGAGTCCGTTGACGCGGCGCTCGATGATGCCGACCGCCGTGTTCATGTTGGTCTCGTTGACGGCGTTCTCTTTGCCGGGCTCGCTCTTGGCCTTGAGCGTGATGCTCGTACCGCCGGCGAGGTCGATGCCCAGCCGGGGAGTCGTCTGCTTGGAGAGGAACATCCCCGCGGTGAGCGCCACCATCGCGATCAGGATGATCGCCAGGGCACGCCCCGGCCTCCCCTGAGCCCCCGTGGGCCGCCGGCCCTTCTTCGGTGCTGCCACCTTGTCGTTTCTCCCTGTCCAACCGCCCCGCGCCGGGTCAGCGCGCGGACGGCCACGAAATGTGTGGTGGGGACCCCTGCCCCCCGCAGAAGTGTCACTGACGGGGACCGCGCCGGCCGCCGGTCAGGCGCCCGCACGGTCCCCGGCCGCGCGCTACTTCGCGCCGGCCTCGCCGTCGGTCTTGCCGTCCTTGGGCTCGTCGTCGCCCGCGGGCTCGTCCTTCTTGCCCAGGTCCAGCTTCGGCGCCTCGTCCTCGCCCTTGCCGAGGTCCGTCTTCGGGGCCTCGGTGAGGGAGGACGCGTCGTCCGGGACGGCCGGCGTGTCGGTCGCCACCTCGTCGAAGCCGTGGACGATGCGGTTGTACTCCGCGTCCTCCAGTACGGCGCCGATGGCGTTCTTCGCGTAGATCGCGTGGACGCCGGGAGCCACCTCAAGGGTGACCGTGTCGTCGGCGATCTCCTTCACCGTGGCGTACATGCCGCCGATGGTGCGGACGCCCGTGCCGGGCGTCATCTGGTCGCGCATCTGCGCGGCCTGCTGCTGCTTCTTCTTCGCGGAGCGGGTCATCAGGAACATCGCCGCGATGATCGCGATGAACGGGAGGAGTGTCACGAGATTCACGGGACGGAAATCCTTCGCACGACCGCACGCGGACGGCGGCCTTTTCTACGGGGGTGGGCACGCCGACCCGAAGGGTCGGCATCGGCGGAGTCTAGGCGAGTCCGCACCGATGGAACAACGCCCAGCATGGCACCGCAGTTCCTGAGGGGGCGAACCTCCGCGCCGTCAGGCCCCGAACAAGCCCTGTTGCCCCGTTGATCCGCCACCGCCGTGCTGCGGCGCGACAAGCCCCAGGTGAGCCCATGCCGCGGGGGTCGCGACCCGCCCCCTGGGGGTACGGGCGAGCAGGCCTTCGCGGACCAGGAAGGGTTCCGCGACCTCCTCCACGGTCTCCCGCTCCTCCCCCACCGCCACGGCGAGGGTGGACAGCCCGACGGGCCCGCCGCCGAAGAGCTTGAGGAGGGCCTCCAGAACGGCGCGATCCAGTCGGTCGAGCCCGCGGGCGTCCACCTCGTACACCTGGAGGGCGGTGGCGGCCACCTCGCGGTTGATCACACCGTCGGCCCGGACCTGGGCGTAGTCGCGCACCCGGCGCAGCAGCCGGTTGGCGATGCGCGGGGTGCCGCGGGAGCGCCCGGCGATCTCGGCGGCGCCGTCGGTGTCGATCTCCACGTCGAGGAGGCGGGCGGAGCGGTGCACGACGCGCTCCAGCTCCTCGGGCGCGTAGAACTCCATGTGGCCGGTGAAACCGAAGCGGTCCCGCAGCGGCGGGGGCAGCAGTCCGGCCCGGGTGGTGGCACCGACCAGGGTGAAGGGCGGCAGTTCCAGCGGGATCGCGGTGGCCCCGGGCCCCTTGCCGACGATCACGTCGACGCGGAAGTCCTCCATGGCCATGTAGAGCATCTCCTCGGCGGGCCGGGACATGCGGTGGATCTCGTCGAGGAAGAGGACCTCGCCCTCCTGGAGGGAGGAGAGGATGGCGGCGAGGTCGCCGGCGTGCTGGATGGCGGGGCCGGAGGTGATCCGGATGGGTGCCCCCATCTCCGCCGCGATGATCATGGAGAGGGTGGTCTTGCCGAGTCCGGGCGCACCGGACAACAGGACGTGGTCCGCGGTGGCCCCGCGCTGTCTGGCCGCCTTCAGGACCAGGTCCAGCTGCTGGCGGACCTTCTCCTGGCCGACGAACTCCCCGAGGTCCTTGGGGCGCAGGGCCGCCTCGACGGCGGTGTCCTCCCCGTCGGCGGCGGCCGCCACGATCCGGTCGTCGCTCTCGTCGTCCCAGTTCACGGTGTTCAGTCTGCCTTCTACGTCGTTGCGTTGGTCGGTCCGGGCCCCGCTGCGGCCACAGCAGTCCCGCGCGGCGGCATCCGCAGCAGCGGCGTCAGCGGGCGCGGTTCAGGGACTGCAGGGCGGCGCGCAGCAGCTGCGGGACGGGGGCCGAGCCGCCGGCGGCGATGGCCGCCTCTGCCTGCGGGGTCACCGCCACGACCGCCTCGTCCGCCTCCCGCGAGGCGTAGCCGAGGCCGATCAGGGCGGCGGAGAGCTGCTCGGTCCAGGGGGCGGGTCCCGACGCGACCGCGCGCTGAGCGCCGACCACCGGGGCCGGGGCGCCCAGCTTGCCCTTGAGCTCCAGCAGCAGCTTCTGCGCGCCCTTCGGCCCGATGCCCGGCACCGCCGTGAGTGCCTTCGCGTCACCGGCGGCGAAGGCGGCGCGCAGGGCGTCCGGGCTGTGCACGCCGAGCATCGCCTGCGCCACGCGCGGTCCGACACCGCTCGCGGTCTGGAGGAGCTCGAAGACCTGGCGCTCGTCGTCGTCGGCGAAGCCGTACAGGGTCAGCGAGTCCTCCCGTACGACCAGGGAGGTGGCCAGCCGGGCCTGCTCGCCCGTCCGCAGGCCGGCGATGGTGTTCGGCGTGCAGTGCACGGCCATGCCCACTCCCCCGACCTCGATCACGGCGAGGGTGGGGGTGAGCGCGGCGACCGCGCCGCTGACGAAGGCGATCATCGGGTACGGCCTTTCGAGGCGTGCTGGGCGACCGCCTGCTGGAGGCGGTTGTGGGCGGGGGCCCGCCAGATGTGGCAGATGGCGAGGGCGAGGGCGTCGGCGGCGTCCGCCGGCTTGGGCGGCTCGGCCAGCCGCAGCAGCCGGGTGACCATCGCACCGATCTGGGCCTTGTCGGCCCGGCCGCTGCCGGTGACGGCGGCCTTGACCTCGCTCGGTGTGTGCAGGGCGACCGGTATCCCGCGGCGGGCGGCGCACAGCATCGCGACGGCGCTCGCCTGGGCGGTGCCCATCACCGTGCTGACGTTGTGCTGGCTGAAGACCCGCTCCACGGCGACGACCTCGGGCCGGTGCGTGTCGAGCCATTCCTCGATGCCCCGCTCGACGGCGACGAGCCGGTCTCCCAGCTCCGCGTCCGCGGGCGTCCGTACGACCCCCACCCCGAGCATGGTGAGGGGACGGCCGGCCACGCCCTCGACGACGCCGACACCGCATCGCGTCAGCCCCGGGTCCACGCCCAGTACCCGCACCGCCCACCCCTCTCCACCGCACGACCGTGCCGCCTGCGCGGGCCCGACGGGCCGCGTAGCCGACGGTGATCGCCGACGCCGCCAGGCTATCCGCTGCCACTGACAACGACGGCGGGCCGGTGGGACGTGTCCCCACCGGCCCGCCGTCGACCGCTCAGTGCGCGGCAGCGTTACGCGTCGACCTTCTCCATGACCTCGTCCGAGACGTCGAAGTTGGCGAAGACGTTCTGGACGTCGTCGCTGTCCTCCAGCGCGTCGATCAGCTTGAAGATCTTGCGGGCGCCCTCTTCGTCGAGCTCGACCTGCATGGTCGGGACGAAGCTGGAGTCCGCCGAGTCGTAGTCGATGCCGGCTTCCTGGAGCGCGGTGCGGACCGCGACCAGGTCGGTGGCCTCGCTGATGATCTCGAAGGTGTCGCCGTTGTCGTTGACCTCTTCGGCACCGGCCTCCAGGACGGCGCCGAGGACGTCGTCCTCGGTCAGCTCGGCCTTGGGCAGGATGATGACGCCCTTGCGGTTGAACAGGTACGAGACCGAGCCCGGGTCGGCCATGGAGCCGCCGTTGCGGGTCATGGCGACGCGGACGTCGGAGGCGGCGCGGTTGCGGTTGTCGGTGAGGCACTCGATGAGCACCGCGACACCGTTGGGACCGTAGCCCTCGTACATGATCGTCTCGTAGTCGGCGCCGCCGGCCTCAAGGCCGCCGCCGCGCTTGACCGCGGAGTCGATGTTCTTGTTCGGGACCGACTGCTTCTTGGCCTTCTGGACCGCGTCGAAGAGCGTCGGGTTGCCGTCGATGTCGGGACCGCCCATGCGGGCCGCGACCTCGATGTTCTTGATCAGCTTCGCGAAGAGCTTGCCGCGCTTGGCATCGATCACGGCCTTCTTGTGCTTCGTCGTAGCCCATTTAGAGTGGCCGGACATCCGCCTGTCTCCTTCGCGTAACCAACAGTGTTCGCGTCCGATCCTACCGGGAGCTCGTCACAGCCCGGCGCGCACCATCTCGACGAAGTACGCGTGGACGCGGTCGTCGCCGGTCAGTTCGGGGTGGAACGAGGTCGCCAGGACGTTGCCCTGGCGCACGGCGACCGTGTGTCCGTCGTAGGTGGCGAGCACCTCGGCGGCGCCGCCGACGGACTCGACCCACGGGGCGCGGATGAAGACGCCCTCGACCGGGCCGCCCTCGATGCCGGTGAAGTCGATCTTCGCTTCGAAGGACTCGTTCTGGCGTCCGAAGGCGTTGCGGCGCACGATCATGTCGATGCCGCCCAGGGTCTCCTGGTCCTCACGGCCGTCGAGGAGCTTGTCCGCCAGCATGATCATGCCGGCGCAGGTGCCGTACACGGGCATGCCCGCCGCGACGCGCTCGCGCAGCGGCTCCAGCATGCCGAAGAGCACGGCGAGCTTCGACATCGTCGTGGACTCGCCGCCGGGGATCACCAGCGCGTCGACCTCGGCGAGCTCCTCGGGGCGCCGGACCGGCCTGGCCACGGCGTCCGCCGCGGCCAGGGCGATCAGGTGCTCCCGTACGTCGCCCTGGAGTGCCAGGACACCGATCACGGGGGTGTTCGTCATCTCGGTACTACCAGCCGCGGTTGGCGTAGCGCTCGGCCTCGGGGAGGGTGTCGCAGTTGATGCCGACCATGGCCTCGCCCAGGTTGCGGGAGGCGTCCGCGATGATCTTCGGGTCGTCGAAGAAGGTGGTGGCCTTCACGATGGCGGCGGCGCGCTTGGCCGGGTCGCCCGACTTGAAGATGCCGGAGCCGACGAAGACACCCTCGGCGCCGAGCTGGCGCATCAGGGCGGCGTCGGCCGGGGTGGCGACACCACCGGCGGAGAACAGCACCACGGGGAGCTTGCCGAGCTCGGCGACCTCCTTGACGAGCTCGTACGGGGCGCGCAGCTCCTTGGCGGCGGCGTACAGCTCGTTGTTGTCGAAGCCGCGCAGCTTGGCGATCTCGTTCTTGATCTGGCGCAGGTGGCGGACGGCCTCGACGACGTTGCCGGTGCCGGCCTCGCCCTTGGAGCGGATCATGGCCGCACCCTCGGCGATGCGGCGCAGGGCCTCGCCCAGGTTGGTGGCGCCACAGACGAAGGGGGTGGTGAACGCCCACTTGTCGGAGTGGTTGACCTCGTCGGCCGGGGTCAGGACCTCGGACTCGTCGATGTAGTCGACGCCGAGGGACTGCAGGACCTGGGCCTCGACGAAGTGACCGATGCGGGACTTGGCCATCACGGGGATGGACACGGCCTCGATGATCTCTTCGATCATGTTCGGGTCGGACATGCGCGCGACGCCGCCGTCCTTGCGGATGTCGGCCGGGACCCGCTCCAGGGCCATGACGGCCACGGCGCCGGCGTCCTCGGCGATCTTCGCCTGCTCGGCGTTGACCACGTCCATGATCACGCCGCCCTTGAGCTGCTCGGCCATGCCGCGCTTGACGCGCGAGGTGCCGATCGCCGACTCGGCGGACTGGGGGGAGGTGGGAAGCGTGCTCACGGATTGACCTCACTCGAAAGGAAGACGGGTACTGCTCCCGCCGAGGAAACCCCAGGGGATCAGTCCACTACAAGGGCCAATATGGAGCCAGTGGCTCTTTCATTTGTCCCTCGTGGCCCTAGAGGTGCCGCAGCGGCGCCTGGTGCCGTGGCCGCCGGGGTTCACCGGTCACACGGCAGTACAGCTAGGGTCTGTATCGAGTTGCCCCGCGGGGCAACTCGATACAGACCCTAGGTCGGCCGGTCCGCGAGGTCCGCCGGAGGCTCGTCGTCCATTTCGAAGGCCAGCGGGAACGGCGCGTGTCCGGCCAGTCTGAACCACCGGACCTTGCGGTGGCGGCGCAGCGCGCGGGCCGCCCGTACGGCGTCGTTGTGGAAGCGCCGGGCCATCGGCACCCGGCGGACGGCGGCCGCCAGTTCCTCGGTGGCCTGCGCCCCGCCGGGAGCGGCCTTCAGCACCTCGACCTGGTCCACGTCGGCGAAGACCGCCCGCAGCGCCTGGCTCAGCTCGCTCTCGGCGACCTCGCGGTGGTCCTCCTCAGCCTGCCGGGCGGCGTGCGCGGCCTCGTACAGCACGAGCGAGGAGGCGGGGTCGAGCGCCCCGGAGGTGGCCACCTCCAGCACCACCGAGGCCCGCCGGACGAGCTGCGCGTCGAGCGCGGCCCGCGCGGCGTCCATCCGCGAGTGCAGCCGGTCCAGCCGGCCGGCGGTCCAGCTGAGGTAGACGCCGATGACAGCCAGGGCCAGGGCGATCCAGACAAGGGTTTCGATCACGCTGCGCGACCCTACCGCTCCGGGGGCGCGCGGCTCCCACCGGCCCGGGCCGTGCAGACCCCGAGCGGCTGGTGCTGTGGCCGGAAAGGTTTGCCGGGCGCCGTGACCCGGTGAACCTTGCAACAAGCTCCGCGAGGCCGTCTGGACGGGCCCGGACCGGATTTCGGCTGACCACCGCGGGTGGCGCGGTCCACGCGGTGGCCGTGGCACCCGGCGGACGGCCGGACCGGACCGTCAGCGCCGGCCGGTAGACGGCCGGCCGTCGCCGTCGCGCCGGGGCGCTTCTCGGCGGGCGGCGCGACGCTGCCGCCGAGCGTCCCCTCCCGGACGGTGGCCCGCCCGGGGACCGGGGGGTCAGGAGGGCGTGGTGTCCTTCGGGAAGCCCAGGCGGGTGCGGAGCGGGACGCGTTCGTCGGCGGCGACGGCCGCCGCGCCGTCCGTGACCGTCTCGTAGACCGCCAGGATGTCCGCCCCGACCGTGGACCAGTCGAAGCGGCGCACGTGCGCCGAGCCGCTGGCGCTGAGCCGTGCCCGGCGGTCGGGGTCCCGCAGCAGGGCGATGGCGCCCGCCGCCAGGGCGTCCGCGTTCTCGTTGGCGAAGAGATCGCCGGCCCCGCCCTGGTCCAGGACCTGCGCGAAGGCGTCCAGGTCGGACGCCAGCACCGCGGCGCCCGCCGACAGGGCCTCGACCAGGATGATGCCGAAGCTCTCGCCGCCCGTGTTGGGGGCCACGTAGACGTCGACGCTGCGCAGCAGGCGCGCCTTGTCCTCGTCCGAGACCATGCCGAGGAACTCCACCCGTGAGCGGATCTCGGCGGGCAGCGTGGCCACCGCCTCCTCCTCGTCGCCGCGGCCCGCGACCAGCAGCCGTACGTCCGGGCAGGCCTCGACGATCTTCGGGAAGGCGGCCATGAGCACGGGCAGGCCCTTGCGCGGCTCGTCGATGCGGCCGATGAAGCCGAGCGTCTGACCGCTCCACTCCGCCTTGGGCTCGGCCTTGGCGAAGAAGTCCACGTCCACGCCGTTCGGGATCACGACCGCGTCCCCGCCCAGGTGCTCCACCAGCGTGCGCCGCGCGTACTCGCTCACCGCGATCCGCGCGCTGATCTTCTCCAGCGCGGGCTGCAGGATCGGGTACGCGGCGATCATGGCCCGGGAACGCGGGTTCGAGGTGTGGAAGGTGGCCACGATCGGCCCCTGCGCCGCCCAGCAGGACAGCAGTCCCAGCGAGGGCGAGGCCGGCTCGTGGATGTGGATCACGTCGAAGGTGCCGTCGTGCAGCCAGCGCCGGACCCGGGCCGCCGACAGGAATCCGAAGTTCAGCCGGGCCACGGACCCGTTGTACGGGACCGGGACGGCCCGCCCGGCGGAGACCACGTACGGGGGCAGCGGGGTCTCGTCGTCGGCCGGGGCCAGCACGGACACCTCGTGGCCGAGGCCGATCAGGTGCTCGGCGAGGTCCCGGATGTGGAACTGGACGCCGCCCGGCACGTCCCACGAGTACGGGCACACGATGCCGATCTTCACTGCGTGCGCTCCCCCAGGTCTTCCGGTTCTTCCAGGTCTTCCAGCCAGAGCCGCTGCAGCATGTGCCAGTCCTCCGGGTGCTCGGCGATGCCCCACGCGAAGGCGTCCGCCACCGCCTGGGTCATGGCGGTGGTCTTCTCGGTCCGGGTCCCGGCCTTGGGGACCTCCACCTCGGGGTGGATCCGGCCGTACATCTTCGGCGTCTCGCCGTAGTGCAGGGTCGCCGGGAGCAGCACCGCGCCCGTCTGCTGAGCGAGCAGCGCCGGCCCGGCCGGCATGCGCGCCTTCGCGCCGAAGAAGTCCACCTCGACCCCGGAGGCCGACAGGTCGCGGTCCGCCACCAGGCAGACCAGGCCGCCGGAGCGCAGCCGCCGGGCGAGCGTGCCGAAGGCGGCGCCGCCGCTGTGCGGCAGGACCTCCATGCCCAGGCTCTCCCGGTAGGCCACGAAGCGGTCGTAGAGGCTCTCGGGCTTGAGCCGCTCGGCGACCGTGGTGAACGGCACCCCGATGTGGCCGATGGCCCAGGCCCCGGCGAGGTCCCAGTTGGCGAGGTGCGGCAGGGCGACGACGACCCCGCGCCCGGAGGCGAGGGCCTCGCGCAGGATGTGCTCGTCCTTGAACTCGACGTCCGTGCCGAACCGCCGCGGTTCCATGGTCGGCAGCCGGAAGGACTCCATCCAGTACCGCATGTACGAGCGCATGCCGGCCTTGGACAGCTCGCGCAGCCGCTCGGGACCGGCGTCGGGCACCACCCGGGCCAGGTTCGACTCCAGCCGCAGCACGCTCTTGCCGCGGCGCTTCCACGCGAAGTCCGCGATGCGCCGGCCGAGGGCCACCGCGGCGGGCTCGGGCAGCTTCTTGACCCCGGCCCAGCCGAGCCCGTACAGCCCGTCGACCAGCTTGTCCTGTGCGGTACCCATCAGGCGGCGCCGCCCTCGGCGGATGCGGCGTCGGCCTCGGCGGACTCGCGCCGTACGGTGACCACGCGCTGGATCAGCGTGACGAGCGAGCCGACGGCGACCACCCACAGGGCGATCGGCAGCAGGACGCCGATCCAGGACGGCACCCCGAAGGTCTGCAGTCCGGACAGGCCGGCCGCGACCAGCGAGATCACCAGGCGCTCGGCGCGTTCGACGAGCCCGTTGACGGCCACCGGCAGCCCGATGGACTCGCCGCGCGCCTTGGTGTAAGACACCACCTGGCCGCTGGCCAGGCAGAAGATCGCGACCGCGCACAGCGCGTTGTCGTTGCCGGAGCCCGCGTACCAGAGGGCGAGGCCGCCGAAGATCGCCGCGTCGGCCACCCGGTCGAGGGTGGAGTCGAGGAAGGCGCCCCACCGGCTGGAGATCCCGGCCTGGCGGGCCATGTTCCCGTCGACGAGGTCGGAGAAGACGAAGAGGGTGATGGTGATGGTGCCCCAGAAGAACTCCCCGCGGGGGAAGAAGACCAGCGCGCCCGCCACCACTCCGGCCGTGCCGATCAGGGTGACCGCGTCCGGGCTCACCCCCCGCCGGAGCAGAAATGCGGCGAATGGCGTGAGAACACGCGTGAAGAATGCACGCGCGTACTTGTTCAGCATGGCCTTCCCGGAGGGTCGCTGGGCCGCACGGCCACCACGGCCACCGGCTGGCCCATCGTAGCCAGCGCGCCGCCGCCGGAACGCCGCGCACCCACCGGTTCTCGCCCGTAAGGCGTTCTCCATGCCGTGGACCGCCGCCCGTGCGGCACGGGCACGGTCCCGGCACGGGCCCCGGCACGTCCCCCCGTACGTCCCCGGTACGACGTATGGACGCGATGTGACAGCAGTGCAAAGCTCGTAGAACCGCGCATTCCTCATGCGCGGGGACAAGGAACCCACCCTCCTCACCGTCACCACCGGGAGGCACGAGCACCATGGGAGCCACATCACACCAAGCCGGGGCCGCCGGCAGGGCACTGACGGCCGACCGCCCCTCTTCCATACGGAACGTCGTGCTGGTCGGCCACAGCGGATCCGGCAAGACCACGCTGGTCGAAGCCCTCGCCCTGACCGCCGGAGCGGTCAACCGGGCCGGTCGGGTCGAGGACGGCGCCACCGTCTCCGACTACGACGAGATCGAACACCGCCGCCAACGCTCCATCCAGCTCTCCCTCGTCCCCGTCGAATGGGACGGGATCAAGATCAACATCCTGGACACCCCCGGATACGCCGACTTCGTCGGAGAACTCAGGGCCGGTCTGCGCGCGGCGGACGCGGCCCTCTTCGTCGTCTCGGCCTCGGACGGGATCGACGGCGCCACCCGCATGGTCTGGGACGAGTGCGAGGCCGTCGGAATGCCCCGCGCCATCGTCGTGACCCACCTGGAAGCCGCCCGCTCCGACTACACGCAGACGACCGCCGTCTGCGGCGAGATCTTCGGCGCCGACGACCCCGACGCGGTCATCCCCCTCTACCTCCCCCTGCACGGCCCCGCCGGCCCGGACGGGCACGCCCCCGTCACCGGCCTGCTCGGCCTGCTCTCGCAGCGCGTGTACGAGTACGCCTCCGGCCGGCGCGTGGAGCGCGACCCGGACCCGGCCGAGCTGGCCCTCATCACCGAGGCCCGCTCGCGCCTGATCGAGGGGATCATCGCCGAGAGCGAGGACGAGACCCTCATGGACCGCTACCTCGGCGGCGAGGACATCGACCTCAAGACCCTCGTCGACGACCTGGAGCGCGCCGTCGCCCGCGGCACCTTCCACCCCGTCCTGATGGCCGCGCCCGCCGCCGAGGGCGCCCGTCAGGGCCTGGGCACCGTGGAGCTCCTCGAACTGATCACCGGCGGCTTCCCGACGCCCCTGGAGCGCCCCGCCGTCACGGTCACCCGTCCCGACGGCTCCGCCCGCCCGGACGCCACCTGCGATCCCGCCGGGCCCCTGGTCGCCGAGGTGGTCAAGACCTCCTCCGACCCCTACGTCGGCCGCGTCTCCCTCGTACGCGTCTTCTCCGGCACCCTGAACCCGGAGGAGACCGTCCACGTCAGCGGGCACGGCCTCGCCGACCGCGGGCACGAGGACCACGATGTCGACGAGCGGATCGGCACCCTCACCGCCCCCTTCGGCAAACAGCAGCGCGTCCTCGGCCGGTGCATCGCCGGCGACCTGGCCTGCGTGGCCAAACTCAGCCGTGCGGAGACCGGCGACACCCTCTCCGCCAAGGACGACCCGCTCCTCATGGCGCCCTGGACGATGCCCGACCCCCTGCTCCCCCTCGCCATCGAGGCCCACAGCAAGGCCGACGAGGACAAGCTCTCGCAGGGTCTGGCACGGCTCGTCGCCGAGGACCCGACCATGCGGCTGGAGCAGAACCCGCACACCCGCCAGGTCGTCCTGTGGAGCCTCGGCGAGGCCCACCAGGATGTCGCCCTGGAGCGGCTGCGCACCCGCTACGGCGTCCAGGTCGATCCCGTCCCGCACAAGGTGAGCCTGCGCGAGACCTTCGGCGCCAAGGCGGCCGGCCGCGGCCGGCACGTCAAACAGTCCGGCGGCCACGGCCAGTTCGCCATCTGCGAGATCGAGGTGGAGCCCCTCCCGCCCGGCAGCGGCATCGAGTTCGTCGACAAGGTCGTGGGCGGCTCGGTGCCCCGCCAGTTCATCCCGTCCGTGGAGAAGGGCGTGCGCAGCCAGGCCGCCCGCGGGGTCGCGGCGGGCTACCCGCTGGTCGACGTACGCATCACCCTCCTCGACGGCAAGGCGCACTCGGTGGACTCCTCGGACGCCGCCTTCCAGACGGCCGGCGCCCTCGCCCTGCGCGAAGCCGCCGCCGAGGCCCGCATCGACCTGCTCGAACCGGTGGCCGAGCTCGACGTCCTGATCCCCGACGAGTACGTCGGGCCCGTCATGAGCGATCTCGCGGGCCGCCGCGGCCGAGTCGTCGGCACCGACCAGGCCGAATCCGGGCGTACCCGGGTCCGCGCCGAGATCCCCGAGATCGAGATCGGCCGCTACGCCGTCGAGCTGCGCTCCGTCTCGCACGGCACGGGCCGCTTCGCCCGCGCGTACGCCCGGCACGAGCCGATGCCGCCCCAGATCGCGGAGAAGGTGCGCGAACAGGCGGAGAAGGGAACGTAGTTGGGGGTAGGACCGGTGCCGCCCACCCAACCGGCTTGCGGTGGGCGGCATTTCCCTGTCCCATGACCGTGGGGCGAGATCCGCCGATAGGCTCGTCGGCGCACCAAAAGAGCAGAACGCACAGCGATGGGGGCAGCGGTGGCGGACGACGGATTCGACTTCAGGCCCGGCGCGCAGATTCCTCTGCAGAACGGCGGGGGGCAGACGGCGGCGACCAACGCCCTCGCCTCGGCCGCCTACCGTGACGGCGGCAAGGACAGCAAGCTCGACGCGATACTCGGGGCCAACAGCGAGAACCACCCGGCCACGGTGAAGCCACCGAAGCTCTCGCTCTTCGAGCCCAGCCTCGGCGAGGCCTTCTGCCGGGCCGTCGAGGCGCGCACGCTGGGGGCCGGCCGCAAGCCGCTCATCCAGTCCTTCGGCGCCGACCCGCAGACGGTCGTGGAGCACTGCCTGGCCGCGTCCCGGATCCGCAAGGAGCGCGACCGCAGGCTCCGGCTGATCATGCTGGTCTGCGGTGTGCTGTTCCTGCCGGGTCTGCTGCTGTGGCTGGGGCTCTTCCAGCTCCGCAAGTCCCTGGCCTCGAAGGAGGGCAAGCACTCCTGGCTGGGCACCGTGCTCCTGGTGGGCGTCGGCGTCGTGGTGGCCGTGCTGATGTTCAGGCTGCCGCTCACCGGTTTCCTCGGGCTCTACGCCCGCGGCATGGTCATCGCGCCCGCGCTGGGCTGGCTGCTCGCCCGCCGCACCTGCGAGTCGACCGCCCGTGACCTGCGCGAACGCTGGGACGGACTGCTGTCCGGCGGCGGGGTCGCCGCCAAGATCCCGGAGGCCGTGCCCGGCAACCCCGACGAGAAGGCCCGTGAGGACCTTCGCCACCAGCTGGCCAAGCTCACCGCGGAGGACCGCAGCAACCAGGTCTTCTACGCGGGCCCCAAGGGCATCCTCGGCATGGGCACCCGCTGGGGCAGCTGGCAGATGGCCGAGGAACTGGCCCCGAAGGACGAGGCCAAGGAGATCCACCCCTTCCGGGCCTGGGACGTCATCCGCGCGATCGACGCCCAGCTGCGCAGGCTGGAGCGCGGCCCGCTGCACACCGGGGGCTTCCCGCCCGCCGCGATCCAGCACTGGATCGTCACCCCGGTCGGCGAGGGTGCCGCCGAGGTGGCCCGCCCCACCGGTGAGAACGTCGACGCCTTCCTCGTCAAGCCGCACGAGGTCACCCGGATCTGCAACGAGCAGCAGTTCAATTCCGGGAACCGGCACTACCTGGGCATCCAGTACCCGCTCTGGGACGGCCAGCTGATCATCAACATGCTGGTCACCGTCACCGTGCTCTACAAGACGCTGCGCGTGGACGTCACCGCGCACGCGCTGGGTCCCGTACACGGCCTGTTCACCACCAAGCCCAAGGCTCCGGTGGTGGAGGTGCCCAAGAGCATCCGCTTCTGGGAGACCGTGGAGAAGCCGCTGGCGCTGGTGGACACCCAGGAGGTGGTGCGCCTCGCCGTACGGGCGCCGCTGACCTGGTACCCGCCGGTCCTCGACTTCTTCGGCGGCAAGCTGGTCCTGCCCGAGCCGTTCGGCCTGCGTCACGTGTGGGCGAGCTCGATGTGGCGCCACCGGTTCATGGCCGACGACGCCCTGCGCACGGTGGCCCCGGTCCTGAGGTCGATCCACACGGCGACCTTCAAGGTCCTGGAGGAGAACGGCGTGGACACCGAGCGCTTCACCAACCGCTCCTCGATCATGAGCGGCCTCATCCAGGAGCCGTCGCCGCGCAAGGCGGACGTGTACGACGCGTAGCGGTCACAGCACTAGTGCCGCGCCAGGCAACGTTTGCCTGTCAGGAGCGGCGTCCGGTGCGTGCTCTCGGCGTGCCGGCCGGGAGCGCTCGTACGGGACGTACGTGGCTTTCGGCCGGTGCGGCGGGAGTGCGTGCCGGACGCCGCGACGCCGCGGGGCAACTCGATACAGGCCCTAGGGTGGAAGGGCGGGGAGACGGCCCGAGGAGGCGACCGTGACCGAGCGCAAACCGCCTGGCGTGGACTTCGAGTCCTTCGTGGACCGGCAGATCAGGCAGGCCACCGCACGCGGCGACTTCGCGGAGCTGCCGGGCTTCGGCAAGCCGCTGGCCTCGCTCGACGCGCCCTACGACGACCTGTGGTGGGTCAAGGAGAAGATGCACCGCGAGGGCTTCGCCGTCCTGCCCCCCGCGCTCGCGCTGCGCAAGGAGGCCGAGGACGCCCTGGAGACGGCCCTCGCGGCACGGACCGAGCAGCGGGCCAGGACGGTCCTCACGGAGATCAACGAGAAGATCCGTGCGGCCCGGCGCATGCCGCCGCCGGGGCCGCCCCTGGGTCTGACCGAGTTCGACGTCGACGAGGTGCTCGGCACCTGGCGCGCGTCACACCCGGACAGCGACTGATCAGTCGACGGGCCAGGCGTCGGCGAGCATCTGGCGGGTGTCCGCCAGGAGTTGGGGCAGCACCTTGGTGTGCCCGACCACCGGCATGAAGTTCGTGTCCCCGCCCCAGCGAGGCACGATGTGCTGGTGCAGGTGCGCGGCGATGCCGGCGCCGGCCGCCGCGCCCTGGTTCATGCCGATGTTGAAGCCGTGCGCCCCCGAAGCCTTGCGGAGCGCCGCCATCGCGCGCTTCGTCAGGTCGGCCAGCTCGGCCGTCTCCGGGGCGTCGAGCTCGGTGTAGTCGGCGACGTGACGGTACGGGACGACCATCAGGTGGCCGCCGTTGTACGGGTAGAGGTTCAGCACGGCGTAGACGTGCCGGCCCCGCGCCACCACCAGGCCGTCCTGGTCCGACATCTCCGGAATCCCGCAGAAGGGACAGCCGTCCCCGGCCTCCGGGCCGGTCGGCTTGTTCTCCCCTTGGATGTAGGCCATCCGGTGGGGCGTCCACAGACGCTGGAACGCGTCCTGCGTGCCCACCCCGATCTGCTGCTCCGGCTCAGTCGTCATGCCATGCAGCATATGACCTTGCCAGGGCGGACGAGGAAGGCCCCCGGAAAGTGATCACTTTCCGGGGGCCTGGTCGGGGATCAGACCTGGACGCGGTCCGCGACGACCTTCGCCAGCTTGGCCAGCGCCTCGTCCTTCGGGATGCCGTTCTCCTGCGAACCGTCGCGGTAGCGGAAGGAGACCGTGCCCGCTGCCATGTCCTCGTCACCGACGATGATCATGAACGGCACCTTGAGCTTCTGGTGGTTGCGGATCTTCTTCTGCATCCGGTCGGAGGAGGCGTCCACCTCGACGCGCAGGCCCTGCTTCTTCGCCTCGGCGGCGAACTCCTGCAGGTACTCCACGTGCCCGTCGCCGATCGGGATGCCGACGGCCTGGACCGGGGCCAGCCACGGCGGCATGGCGCCCGCGTAGTGCTCCAGCAGCACGGCGAAGAACCGCTCGATCGAGCCGAACAGCGCGCGGTGGATCATGACCGGGCGCTGGCGGGAGCCGTCCGGGGCGGTGTACTCCAGGTTGAAGCGCTCCGGCAGGTTGAAGTCGAGCTGCACGGTCGACATCTGCCAGGTACGGCCGATGGCGTCGCGCGCCTGCACGGAGATCTTCGGGCCGTAGAAGGCCGCGCCGCCCGGGTCGGGGGTCAGCGGGAGGCCCTGCTTCTCGGCGACCTGCTGGAGGACCGCGGTGGCCTCCTCCCAGACCTCGTCCGAGCCGACGAACTTCTCGGGGTCCTTGGTGGACAGCTCCAGATAGAAGTCGGTCAGGCCGTAGTCGCGCAGCAGGTTCAGCACGAAGGTGAGGGTGCGGTCGAGCTCGTCGGCCATCTGCTCACGGGTGCAGTAGATGTGCGCGTCGTCCTGGGTGAAGCCGCGGGCCCGGGTCAGGCCGTGCACGACGCCGGACTTCTCGTACCGGTACACGGTGCCGAACTCGAAGAGGCGCAGCGGCAGTTCGCGGTAGGAGCGGCCGCGCGCGTCGAAGATCAGGTTGTGCATCGGGCAGTTCATGGGCTTGAGGTAGTAGTCGGTACCACCGTCGAGCTGCATGGGGGGGTACATGCCCTCCGCGTACCAGTCCAGGTGGCCGCTCTTCTCGAAGAGCGCGCCCTTGGTGGCGTGCGGCGAGTAGACGAACTCGTAGCCCTCCTCCTCGTGCCGGCGGCGCGAGTAGTCCTCCATGGTGCGGCGGATGATGCCGCCGCGCGGGTGGAAGACGGCGAGGCCGGAGCCGATCTCGTCCGGGACGGAGAAGAGGTCGAGCTCGTTGCCGAGCTTGCGGTGGTCGCGCTTCTCGGCCTCGGCGAGGAAGTCGAGGTGGGCCTTCAGCTCCTCCTTCGACGGCCACGCGGTGCCGTAGATGCGCTGGAGCATCGGGTTCTTCTCGCTGCCGCGCCAGTAGGCGGCCGCGTTGCGCATGAGCTTGAACGCCGGGATGTTGCGGGTGGTGGGCAGGTGGGGACCGCGGCAGAGGTCCTTCCAGCACAGCTCGCCGGTCTTGGCGTCCAGGTTGTCGTAGATGGTCAGCTCGCCGCCGCCCACCTCGACGTTCGCACCGTCGTCGGTGGACGCGGAGCCCTTGATGCCGATGAGCTCCAGCTTGTACGGCTCGTCCGCGAGCTCCTCGCGGGCCGCCTCGTCGGTGACGACGCGGCGGGAGAAGCGCTGGCCGCGCTTCTGGATCTCCTGCATCTTCTTCTCGACGGCCTTGAGGTCCTCCGGGGTGAAGGGCCGGGCCACGTCGAAGTCGTAGTAGAAGCCGTCGCGGACCGGCGGGCCGATGCCGAGCTTGGCCTCGGGGAACAGCTCCTGCACGGCCTGCGCCATGACGTGCGCGGTGGAGTGGCGCAGGATGTTGAGGCCGTCCTCGGAGGAGATCTCCACCGGCTCGACGGTCTCGCCGTCGCGCACCTCGTAGCTGAGGTCCTTGAGCTCGCCCGCGACGCGGGCGGCGACGATGGTGCGCTCGCCGGCGAAGAGCTCCGCCGCCGTAGTGCCCGTGGCCACCACGCGCTCGTCCCGCTCGGAATCGCGTTGGATGATCACACGGACGTCTGACACCGGTCTCTCCTGACTCAGGGGGTGCGCGAGCGAACGCTGCGCGCCTGAATCGTACCGAGCGGAGTGGCTGCGCCGCTAAACGGTTACTCCCGGGCTCGGCCTGGACCCCCTCCCGATGGCACGGCGCCCCACTGGCGAACCCCGGCCTCGCGGCCCGCGCAGGAGCCGCCCCGCGCCGCGCGAAAATCCGGCCGCGTCGCCGGAAGGGCACCGGTAGCGTGAGGGGCTGCCCCAGCCCCCGGAGGGACCCGCATGCCGAACCCGCAGATCCGTCCCCTGGACCTGGCCGACGATGCCACCGCCGACGCCGTGCACCGGATCGGCCGGGCCGCGTACGCCGTCGAGGCGGAGATCATCGGCTTCGACGGGATCCCCGCCCTCGGTGAGACCCTCGCCGAGATGCGCGCCCAGGCACTGCGCTGGGTCGGGGCCGTCTCCGAGGGCGGGGAGCTGGCCGGGTTCCTTGCCTGGGAGGAGGAGCCCGACGGCGGCGTCTGCATCGACCGGCTCTGCGTGGCCCCGGCCTTCTTCCGCCGCGGCGTCGCCTCCCTGCTGCTGCGCCACGCGCTGGCGGAGCTCTTCCCCGGCCGTCCCGTCCACGTCACCACGGGCGCCGCCAACGCCCCCGCCGTCCGCCTCTACGAGGGCTTCGGCTTCGACCGGGGCGCGGACTTCTCCCCCGTCCCGGGCTTGGCCATGGCCTCCTTCAGTCGTCCGACGGCAGGACGTCCGCCGGGTCGAAGGACGCGTCCAGCGACTTCATGAGGCGGTCCCGCTCGACCTCGTCGAGCGGGACGGGGCTCACGTCCGTGGCGTCGGTGAGCCTGCGGAAGCCGCCCCTGCGCTGCAGCCGGCCGCTGATCCGGATCGGCAGGCCCACCAGGTGCGCGTGGCCCGCCACCCGGTACGCCTCCTCGTCGAGCGCGGCGCGTACGTACGAAACCTCCGCCCCGGCCAGGACCCGCAGCCGGACCGTGCCCCCGCCGCCCGGGGCCGAGCGCCGCATCCGGACCACCGCCCCCGCGACGCGCACCGGTACGGCCTGCTCGTCGCGGGTGTAGCGGGCCGCCGCCTCCCGCAGGACCGGCAGGTCGCCCGGGGAGAACTCCACCGGCTCGGGCCGGGCCGCGCAACCCGCCGGTACCCCCGCCGCCGGCGCCCAGGCCAGCCCGACACGGGCGCCCTCCGAGCCCCGCACCAGTGCGATCAGCGCCTCGGCGAGCTCTCGGCTGACCCCCGCCCCCACGGCGGCGTCGAAGGCCTCCATGCCGCCGGTGGCCCGCTGGTAGTCCGCAGCATCGCGGGCCGCGTGGAGGGCGTGGTGCAGCCGCGTCACGATGCCCCGCCCGCCGTCCACCGGCACGTACGCGCTCAAGTGCCGCCCGCCCGGCTGCGGCCCCACCAGGACCGTGTCCAGGGCCCGTTCGGCCTGGGCCCGGTAGCGGGCGCCGTAGTAGCCGGCCCTCGCCCTCGCGGCGAGCGCCCCGGCGAGCAGCAACTGCCGGGCGGCCGAGCGCAGCTGCTCCTGCGCGGTCCAGGCGGCCTCGCCCTCCAGCCCGTAGGCCCCGGGCGGGACCTCCCGCTCCCAGCGGATCTCGTCGCTGGGCACGCTCAGCCCGTAGAGGACCTCCCGCGCGGACGGGAGCGTGCTGCGCGAGAGCGCGGTCAACGCCTCCTCCAGGAGGTCGGTGCAGTCGGGGAAGGCCCGGTTCTCGGGGACGAGCACGCTGGTGCCGTCGTATCCGGGCGGTGTCCAGCGCCCGTACCGGCCGGCGGACCCGCCCCGGCGCAGCCAGCCGTGCCGGTGCAGGAGCGCGCCGAGCACGGCGGGGTCGACCTGCGCGGGATCGGGCGCGGCGGAGTGCGGGAAGTCCGGGAGGTGCCCGGGGCGGCCGTGGTCCGGGGGCAGCAGTGGTTCGAGGTTCGACGGGTGCCAGTGCATCAGGGTGTCCCTCCCGACCCGACCCGGGTCATGATCTCGCACAGCGCCCGGTCGTCGAAGATCCGCGCGGTCGGTATCCGTACGGTGGTCCGGCGCCGGCCGGTCACGGGGTGTCCGGCGAGATTGGTCCAGTAGCAGCAGTGGCGAAGGTCGAGCCGGTCGTGTCCGGCGGCGAGCCACTCCTCGCGCTCCCGCGGGACGAGCATCACGACGAGGATCTTGTGGACGGCGACCGGGGTGCGGGCCAGCTTCACCAGGTGCTCGTTGTCGAGGGTGAAGGCGAAGGTGGGGCCGGGCGGCCGGGGCGGTACCTGGTACGTCGCCTTCAACTGCACCTTGACGGTGACCTCGTCGTCGACGACGTGCTCGGGGGCCCCGTGACTGACGTGCCAGTCCACGCCGTTGTCCGGGAAGGGCTGGGACAGCGAGCAGCCGGCCGCGGCGGCGACGGCGTGCAGGTATCCCACTTGGAGGGTCTCCATGCAGGCGGTGGTGGCGAGTGTGCCGCGCAGCGGTACGGCCCGCGTCCCGTCCGGTGCACCTGTACCGGTACCGGTCCGCGGATCGATCTGCCCCGCCAGCACCCCGCCCGGTTCGGGCTGTGCGAGCGCCATGGCCGGCTCCCCGTGCCTTCCGGGCTCTGCTTTCGGTGGTGGGTGGGTGACGACCGGTCATGTGTACGGTCCCCCATGGGTGTTGTCTCCGCACCCGGGTCGCGGCAAACGGCGTACGGAACAAACAGCCCGGGTATCACCGATTCGGGCAGGGGCGGCACGTTCCGAGGCGGCGGCGCCCGGCTGCACCCCAACTGCCGACCGGGGACGAGGAGTTCGCCATGAACCGCTGGTATGAGGGCCCGCTGGCCGCATTCGACACGGAGACCACCGGGGTGGACGTGGAACAGGACCGGATCGTGTCCGCCGCGCTCATCGTGCAGGAGTGCGCGGGCGGCCGGGTCCGCACGACGCGCTGGCTGGTCAATCCCGGCGTTCCGGTGCCCGCGGGCGCGACGGAAGTGCACGGGCTCACCGACGAGCACCTTCAGCGCCACGGGCGCTGGCCGGCGCCCGTAGTGGAGGAGATAGCCCGCGCGCTCGGGGAGCAGCAGGTGGCGGGCCGGCCGGTGGTGGTGATGAACGCGCCGTTCGACCTGACGCTGCTGGACCGGGAGTTGCGCCGGCACCGGGCGTCGTCGCTGTCGCGGTACCTGGACAACCGGCCGCTGACGGTGCTGGACCCGCGGGTGCTGGACAAGCACCTGGACCGGTACCGCAAGGGCCGCCGGACGCTGACGGACCTGTGCGCGCACTACGGGATCGAGCTGGAGGGCGCCCACGACGCGGCGGCGGACGCGATGGCCTCGCTGGAGCTCGTCCGGGCGGTGGGCCGCCGGTTCGCCCCGCGGCTGGAGCGGCTGACGCCGGCCGAACTGCACACGCTGCAGGCGGTCTGGCACGCGGCGCAGGCGCGCGGGCTGCAGGCGTGGTTCGCGCGGCAGGGGACGCCGGAGGCGGTGGACCCGCACTGGCCGCTGCGGCCGGACCTGTCGGCGGCCGCGTAGGGGGGGCAGGGGTCCGGACATGCGGAAGGCCGGTCCGTCGTCGACGGACCGGCCTGACCCGGTGGGCGATACTGGGATCGAACCAGTGACCCCTTCGGTGTGAACGAAGTGCTCTCCCGCTGAGCTAATCGCCCGGGAACGCACTGAACAATACAGAAGCCTCGGGGCTGGTTCAAACCGCTTCCCCGGCCGGGCCCCGCCCGGGGGTACTCAGTACGTACTTGAGTACCCCCGCCCATGTCCTGACCGGTGGCGGGCGCCACACTCCGCATATGAACTCCCCTCTGCCGCCGGCCGAAGAGCTGGCGCTCATCGACCGTGAGCTGGCCCAACTCGATGCCCGGCGCCTGTATTTGCTGGCCCGCCGGGACTGGCTGCTGCGTCTGCTCCGGCAGTCGGGTGCGGCGCCGGTCCACTGGGGGCCCGCCTCGTCCGGTTCACCGGCTTCGTCCGGTTCGCCGGCTGCGCCGGCCTGGTCCGCCGGGCCGGCGAAGGAGGCTTCGGCCCCCAGCGCGCAGAACGTGCTGCTCACCCTGGGCGCGGTGCTGCTGGCCGTGGCCGCGCTGGCGTTCACTCTGGTCAGCTGGGGATCCATGGGGATCGCCGGGCGCTCGGCGGTGCTGGCCGCGGTGACGGTGGCGGCGCTGGCCGCCCCCGCGGTGCTGCTGCGCCGCGGGCTGCGGTCGACGGCGGAGTCGGTGGCCGCCGTGGGGCTGCTGCTGACGGTGCTGGACGCGTACGCGCTGTACGCGGTCGGCATGCCGGACGCGGACGGCACCGGGTACACGGCCGGCGCGGCCGCGGTGCTGGCGGCGGTGTGGGCCGGTTACGGGTCGGCGCTGCGCACGCTGCGGATCCCGCTGCCGGCGGCGGTGGTCGCGGCGCAGCTGCCGCTGCCGCTGGCCGCGGCGGCCTGGCAGGCGGGCCCGCTGGGGCTCGGCTGGGCGCTGCTGGTGACGGCGGCGCTGGACGCGGCGCTGGCGCTGCGGGTCCGGGCGGCGGCGGTCCCGGCGGCGCTGCTGGGTTCGGCGGCGCTGTTCGTCGGGGCGGTGCAGTCGTGGTCGGCGGGGTCGGCGGCGCAGGCCCTGGCCCCGGCGGCGCTGCTGCTGGCGGGCGCGGCCCTGGGGGCGGCGGCCGCCTGGCGGGAGCCGCGGGCCTGGGGTGCCGCTCTGGTGGGCGGCGTGGCGGCGGTGGCGGCCGTGGCCGGCGTGGCCCGGCCGGAGCTCGCTCCGGGCTGGGCGGTGGTGGCGCACCTGCTGGTGGGTCTGCCGCTGCTGGCGGCGGTACGGGTGCCCTCGCTGCCGGGGGCGGTGCGGCGGGGGGCGGTCGGGGCCGGGGTGGTGGTCGGCGCGCTCGGCTCGCTGGCGGCCGGCGCGGCGGTGGCACCGGTGCTGGTGGCCCGGCTGCGGGTGCTGGAGGAGGTGTGGGCGGCGACCACCCCGGCGGCGGATCCGTACGGGCCGGGGGCGGCGGCAGCGGTCGCGCTGCTGCTGGCGGCGGGGGCGGCCTGGTGGCTGTCGCGGGTGTCGTCGCGGCCGGAGCCGGGGGTGCTGGCGGTGGTGCTGGGCTGGTCGGGCCTGTTCTCCGCGCCGCTGCTGCTGGGGTTCCCGGTGGCGGCGGTGTTCGCGGCCCAGCTCGCGGTGACGGGCGCGGCGGGGGTCCTGGCCCTGCGCTCCTCGGGGCGGGGGGCCGGGATCGCCGCGGCCGGGTGTGCGCTGGCAGGGGCCTTGAACGTGTCCCTGAGCGCGCTGGACGGCCGCGCGGCGACCTTCGCGGTCTGGGGGCTGCTGGGCGCGGGCTGTGCGGCGGGAGCGGCGTACGGGCCCGCCGCGCGGTGGGTGCGGTCGGGGGCGGCCGTGTGCGCGGTCGGTTACGCGACGGGGCTGCTGGTGGCGGCGGCCGCGCTGACGGACCTGGCGGTGGTCTGGTGGGCGCTGCCGGTCCTCGCGGTCCCGGCGCTGGTGGCGGCACTCGGCCCGGGGCTGGGCGCCGTACGGCTGCCTGCCGAGATCGCGGCGGCCGTGTCGGGCGCCCTGGCCCTGGCCCTGTCCGCGGGACGGCCCGGGACGCTGGCGCTGGCCCTGGCGCTGTCCGGGGTGGTCTGCGCGGGGGCCGCGGTGCGGCCGGAGCGGCGGGTGCTGGGCTGGGCGGCGGGTGCGCTGTTCGTGGCGGCGACGTGGGTGCGGCTGGCGGATGCCGGTGTGACGGCGCCGGAGGCCTACACGCTGCCGGTCACCGTGCCCGCCCTCGCGGTGGGCTTCATGCGGCGGCGCCGGGACGCGCAGGCCTCGTCCTGGACGGCGTACGGACCGGGACTGGCGGCGACACTGCTGCCGAGCCTGTCGGCGGCCTGGGTCGACACGGACTGGGTGCGCCCGCTGGTGCTGGGGGCGGCCGCGCTGGCGGTGACCCTGTCGGGCGCCCGGTGGCGGCTGCAGGCCCCGCTCCTGCTGGGCGGCGCGGTGCTGGCGGCGGTGGCGGTGCACGAGCTGGCCCCGTACGTGGTGCAGGTCGCGGGGGCGCTGCCGCGCTGGGTGCCGCCGGCCCTGGCGGGCGTGCTGCTGCTGGCGGTGGGGGCCACGTACGAGAAGCGGCTGCGTGACGCCCGCAGGCTGCGGGCCGCGATCGGGCGGCTGCGGTAGGGCGGCTGCGGTAGGGCGGGAACGCCAGAGACCCGGAGACGGTGAAGTCTCCGGGCCTCAGGTCCGGGTGGGCGATACTGGGTTCGAACCAGTGACCCCTTCGGTGTGAACGAAGTGCTCTCCCACTGAGCTAATCGCCCGGACGCACCGCAAACATTACCCCATGTCAGCGGTGCTCTTTGACCATCACTGGTCCGTGAGGTCCCAGGGCAGGACGAGCCCGTACTTCCACAGGTAGAAGCCGATCAGGGCGCCCGCGATGACGAGGCCCGTGGTGGTCAGGATGATGTTGCGGCGGCGCACCTTCGGGTCGAGCGCCTTCTGGGCGGCCTCGGTGACCTTGCGCTTGGTCCAGCGCAGCACGAGGTGGGCCCAGGCGAACTCGGTGGCCCAGATCGCCAGCCCCGCGAAGATCGCGACCCAGCCGGGGCCGGGCAGGACGAGCATGGCCACGCCGGCGGCGATCACCGCGAGCCCGACGACGAAGACACCGACCTGCCAGCTGAGGTGCAGGGTCCTGCGGGCCTTGATGAAGGCGGGCGCCTTCGAGACGTGCAGCGCTTCGTCCGTGGCGTGCGCGTGATCCGTGGTCTGCGCTTCGGCCGTGGTGTGCGCGTCGGCCTGGTGTGCGGTGGTCCCCGTGGCGGATTCCTTGGTGGATTCCGCGGCGGCGGCGCCGGTAGCGGACTCGTTCGTTCCGCGGTCACTCCCCGTATGCATAGGTCGAATCTACCTGAGCGCGAAGCACACGGGAACGGTGGTTTGGATCCGCCGTCCGAGGGACCCAGAGGTCCGCAAAACGGTCAGAGGGGTTTACAACGCCACCGTAGGTGGCATGTCGATTTCGCCGACGTGCGAATCCCCGAGCGCACACTGAGCGAAAGGCCCTGGCGCTTATGAACACCACGGTCAGCTGCGAGCTGCACCTGCGCCTCGTTGTGTCGAGCGAGTCCTCACTGCCTGTTCCCGCGGGCCTGCGGTATGACACGGCCGACCCCTACGCCGTGCACGCCACCTTCCACACCGGCGCCGAGGAGACGGTCGAATGGGTGTTCGCCCGCGACCTCCTCGCGGAGGGCCTGCACCGGCCCACCGGTACCGGCGACGTCCGCGTCTGGCCCTCCCGCAGTCACGGTCAGGGCGTCGTCTGCATCGCCCTGAGCTCACCGGAGGGAGAAGCGCTTCTCGAAGCACCCGCCCGAGCCCTGGAGTCGTTCCTCAAGCGGACGGACGCCGCGGTCCCACCCGGGACCGAACACCGGCACTTCGACCTCGACAAGGAGCTCTCCCACATCCTGGCCGAAAGCTGAACCAGGCTCACAGCCGCTCGGCACCGTCCGACTCGGGGCGACGGTGCGGAGCGGACAACCACATACGCCTGCGCCCGGCGCTGTTCCCGCGGAAGCCACCCGCGAGGACGGCGCCTGTGTGCTGCACGGGGACCGGCTATTGTCGGGCGGCATCAGCGGCGCGCCCGTCGCCGCAGGCCCGGCCCCCGAGGGAGACACCGTGCAGATCCCACACGACACCCGTCGCGCGCTCGACGTCGTCGTCGCGCTGGTGAACACCGCGGCCGAACCGGACCAGCCCGACGGGCTCTCGGACATCGGCGCTCTGCGCGACTTCGTCCAGGAGTACTCGATCAGCGACGTCGGCGAGCTCGGGGCCCGCGATCTGGCGGGGGTGCGGACCGTGCGCTCGAAGTTCGCCCAGGTCTTCGCGGCGCCGACCGCCCGCGCAGCGTCCGTGCTGATCAACGAGCTCGTGGCGACCGCGGGCACCACCCCGCAGCTGACCGACCACGACGGCTACGACTGGCACGTGCACTACTTCGCCCCGGGCGCCTCGGTGGGCGACCACCTCGCGGCCGACGGCGGCATGGCACTGGCCTTCATCGTGGTCTCCGGGGAAGAGGAGCGGCTGCGCCGCTGCGAGGCCCCCGACTGCCGACGCGCCTTCGTCGACCTCTCGCGGAACCGCTCCCGGCGCTACTGCGACAGCCGGACCTGCGGGAACCGGCTGCACGTGGCGGCGTACCGGGCCCGCCGCAAGGAGGCCGACGCGGGACCGTCAGAGCAGGAACAGATCGTGCACGGCGGCCAGCAGCAACAGGATCCCGATCACCGCTAGGAAGATCATCAGGGGCGGCTGGGAAAGCGCGAACAGACAGCCCCGCGGCTCGTCGGCAACAGGGTCGGCGGGTACCGCGACAGGCGCCGCGGGGTCACTCTGCGATGTCTCGAACATGTCGGGGCGATGATGGCGCAGCGCACCGCCCCGCACCCTTCAACACGCCAACACTCGCGCGGCAGTTCGCTCGATCTCGTGGACGCATCGCCCTCTGCGCCCCCCGGCCCCCCTCGGCGTGCTTCGCGCCCGGGACCGTCGGTCAGATGCCGTGCTTCTTGAGGATGGCCTCGATGTCGGAGAAGTCGTCCGCGGGAGCCTGGGGCGGGGCGGCACCCAGGGAGGGCTTGGAGGCGGCCGGGGCGACGGTCTCCGGGGACGGGCCGGCTTTCGTGCTCTTCGCGGGCTTGCCGGCACCGCCCAGGCTGCGCCGCTCCACGGCGCGGGTGCTGACGAGGATCAGCCAGGCCAGCCCCAGCAGCCCGAATCCGATCCAGACGGTCGGGTTGAAGACGATGCCGGTCAACCACTCCACGACACCCGTCATCACGAGGCCGACCGGCACCAGCGCGTACGCGGTGATCCGCGCCGCGGCCAGGAACCGCCTGCGGTAGGCGGTCACTGCGGCGATGCCCAGGCCCGCCGCGGACACCGCGGAGCAAATGGTCTCGGCAAGCATGCGGTCCTCCGGACTCTCGGCGGCGGGGAATCTGTCCCCGTCCGTCCATCGTGCACCGCCCGCCGCCGCCGCGGCCAGGCGCTGGGCCTCCCCCGAGCGGATCTCCGGGAAAAGTAGGGGATGTCCTGCCGGTCGGGGGTCCTGCGCAGGTGCCGGTCGGCGGGGCGGGCGGGGGCTGGGAGACTGTTCGCATGACCGATTCCGTGATCCTCGACGTCTGGTGCGATCTGCAGTGCCCGGACTGCCACCGCGCCCTGGACGATGTCCGCGCCCTGCGGGCCCGCTACGGTGACCGGCTGGACATCCGGCTGCGCCACTTCCCCCTGGAGAAGAACAAGCACGCCTTCGCAGCCGCGCAGGCGGCCGAGGAGGCCGCCGAGCAGGGGCAGGGCTGGCCCTACGCCGAGGCCCTGCTGGCCCATACGGCGGAGCTGGCCGAGAAGGGCGAGCCCGTGCTGCTGGACGTGGCCCGCGGCCTGGGTCTGGACGCCGAGGAGTTCGACACCGCCCTGATCGACGGACGGCACATCCTGATCGTCGACGCCGACCAGGCCGAGGGCAAGGCGATCGGCGTGACCGGGACCCCCACGTACGTGATCGACGGCAAGCGCCTCGACGGCGGCAAGAGCCAGGAGGGCCTGCGCGCCCGCATCGAGGAGATCGTCGACCGCCTCCTGGCCGCCTGATCCGTGGCGCGGCACTCGGGTCTGTATCGAGTTGCCACGCCGCTACGCCGCGGGGCAACTCGATACAGGCCCTAGATCAGCTCCTTCGCGGCGTTCACCGCGATGTCCCGGTACCCGAGCGACTCGTAAAGCCGCCGGGCCGGGGTGTTGCCCTCGACCACGTGCAGGCCCAGCCGGCGGCCTCCGGCGGCCAGGACGGTCCGCTCGGCGAGGAGCATGAGGGTCCGCCCGTGGCCCCGCCCGCGGTGTTCGGGTGCGACCTTGACGTCGTACACGTACGGAACGGCGCCGAGGCCGGGCAGCTCGCACTCCCCGGTCCACACCGTGCCCAGGGTCTCCCCCTCCGTGGTCTCCAGCAGGAGGAAGTCCGCCCCGGGGGTGTCCGGGCCGTCGGGCAGCATCCTGGCGTGTTCGGCGCGGGAGGCGGCCACGCCCTGCTCGTCGGTCATGCCGGGGGCGACGAGCCGGCGGCCGTACTCGACGATGCCCGGCTCCAGCCAGGCGTCGAACTCGGCCCGGGTCATCGGCCGGCCGACACTGCCCGGCGGGAGGCCAGGCGGCTGCGCCGGCAGTTCCTTGACCATGATCCGGCCGGTCTCCCGGTAGCCCAGGGCCGCGGCCATCCGCAGCGCCGGTCCGGCGTCGGCGGGTACCGACACCGCGATACCGGTGCAGCGCCAGGAGCGCAGCACCTCTTCGGCGGCGAGCGCGGCGACCGTGCCGCGCCCGCGCCGGCGGTCGCCCTCGTCGATCCACAGCCCCCGGATCACGCCGATGGAGGGCTGGGCGGCGGACCGGGTGGCCAGTTCGAGCGTGCCGACCCGCCGACTGTTGACCCGGACCTCGTAGGTCTGCCGCCGGGTGCCGTCACTGTTTCGCTGGAGCGGCTGCGCGGGCCGCAGGGTGGTGGTCATCACTTGGAGTTCTACCTGCCCAGCGGCTCCACGTCACCGGTGCGTGCGGACCGGCTGTGCGCGTACCGGTCTTCACAGCCCGGTCTTCACGGACCGGTCTTCACGGACCGGTCTTCACGGACCGGTCTTCACGGACCGGTGTTCACGGATCGGGGTTCACGGATCGAGGTCCGCGCCGGCTTTCGCCTCGAAGATCCGCATGACCTCGGCCGTGACGGGCCCGGGCCCGGGCCCGGCTCCGCTCCCGAGTTCGCGGCCGTCGAGGCGGACGACCGCCTGGGCGTCGCGCAGCGAGGAGGTCACGAAGACCTCCTCGGCCTGCGCGAGCACCTCGAAGGGCAGGTCGGTCTCCTTGGCACCGGTCCAGTCGACGATGAGGGCCCGGGTGATCCCGGCGAGGCAGCCGGATTCCAGGGGCGGGGTGTGCAGTTCCCCGTCGAGCACGACGAACACGTTGGAGCCGGTGCCCTCGCACAGCCGTCCGACGGTGTTGGCCAGCAGCGCCTCGGAGGCCCCGGCCCGGTGCGCGGCGGCGAGCGCGACCACGTTCTCCGCGTACGAGGTGGTCTTCAGGCCGGCGACGGCGGAGCGCTCGTTGCGGACCCAGGGCACGGTGACGACAGAGGTGGTCTCGGGGCGGCGCGGGGACGCGGCGACGGCGGCGATCAGGGTGGTCTCGGCGTCGCCCCGGTCGGAGCCGAGCGGGGCGACACCGCCGGTGTAGGTGAGGCGCAGCCGCCCGTGCTCGACCGGTTCGGCCTCCAGCACGGCGGCGCAGGCGCGGCGCACCTCGTCGAGGTCGGGATCGGGCAGGCCCAGGCCCCGGGCCGAGCGGGTCAGCCGTTCGAGGTGGCGGGTGAGCGCGAAGGGCCGGCCGCGGACGGCCTTGAGCGTCTCGAAGACGCCGTCGCCCACGGTGAGCCCGTGGTCGAGGACGGAAACCGTCGCGCTGTCGACGTTCCTCAGGGCTCCGTCGAGCCAGATTCTCATGGTGCTGTCCTTCCGGTGGTGCCGTTCGCCTCCCGGGTCGCGCCGGCCTCCCGGCCCGCCGCGACCCGCAGCAGGCGTGCGGCCTTGAGCTCGGTCTCCGCCCACTCGCGGTCGGGGTCGGACCCCCAGGTGATGCCGGCCCCGGTGCCGAAGAGCAGGCGGGGGCCGCCGGGGGCCGACCGGTCGATCCAGAAGGTCCGGATGCCGACCGCGAGCTCGCCGGCGCCGCGGTCCGCGTCGACCCAGCCGATGCCTCCGCAGTAGGGGCCGCGCGGTGCGGTCTCCAGGGCCTCGATGATCCGCAGGGCGGACGACTTGGGCGCGCCGGTGACGGAGCCGGGCGGGAAGGTCGCGTCGAGGAGTTCGGGCCAGCCGGCGCCGTCGGCCAGTTCGCCGCTCACGGTGGAGACGAGGTGTACGAGGCCGGGGTGCTCCTCGACAGCGCACAGCTCGGGAACGGCCACGGAGCCCGTGGCGCAGACCCGGCCGAGGTCGTTGCGTACGAGGTCCACGATCATCACGTTCTCGGCGTGGTCCTTGGGGAGGAGGTCGTCGGCGGTGCGGCCGGTGCCCTTGATGGGCCCGGACTCGACCCGGCGGCCGTCGCGGCGCAGGAAGAGCTCGGGTGAGGCGGTGGCGATCTCCACGCCGTACGCGGCGAGGCGAATCGTTCCTGCGAAGGGTGCGGGGTTGCCGCGGGCGAGGAGCGAGGTGAGGGCGTCGACATCGGCGCGGTCCGGGTCGGGCAGCGGCGCGGACATCACCCGGCAGAGGTTGGCCTGGTAGACCTCGCCGGCCGCGATGTGCTCGCGGATGCGGCGTACGCCGGCGACGTACGCGGCGCGGTCGAGGGAGGAGGTCCACCGGTCGGCGTCGGGGCCGCGCCAGGCACCGGGCACGGGCGCCGGTACGGGGTCGGGGCGCACGTCCCCGAAACGCGCGCAGACGAGGCGCCCTTCGAAGTCGGCGGCCACCGCCCAGAAGCCGGTGGAGTCGAGGGCGGCGGGGTCACTGGTGACATCCCGCAGGTCGGTCGCGAGGAGGCCGGCGAAGCGGGCCATGGGGGGCAGGTCGTGCACGGCTGCGAGTCTATGACCGGCGACGCGACGGCGCCGGTGCGGTGACCGCCGGGTGACCTGTGGTGATCGAGCGGCAGCACGCTGCGGAAACGCGTTTTTGAGCTGGACCGGGAATCCGCTAGAGTTCAACACGTCGCCGGGGAGCGAAGGGGGAAACCCCGGAGCGAACAAGGTGACCTGCGGACGTAGCTCAGTTGGTAGAGCACCACCTTGCCAAGGTGGATGTCGCGAGTTCGAGTCTCGTCGTCCGCTCGAAGTGGGGGATCTTCCCGAGAACCCCTGCAGCTCCATGGTGGAGTGGCCGAGAGGCGAGGCAACGGCCTGCAAAGCCGTCTACACGGGTTCAAATCCCGTCTCCACCTCCAAGGACGATTAGCTCAGCGGGAGAGCGCTTCCCTGACACGGAAGAGGTCACTGGTTCAATCCCAGTATCGTCCACTGATCCGCAAGGGTCCCCGCGCGATTAGCTCAGCGGGAGAGCGCTTCCCTGACACGGAAGAGGTCACTGGTTCAATCCCAGTATCGCGCACGCAGTACAGGCACCATCGAGCACCACCTGCGGTTTCGCACCGCGGTCCCGCGCGATTAGCTCAGCGGGAGAGCGCTTCCCTGACACGGAAGAGGTCACTGGTTCAATCCCAGTATCGCGCACCACCGACAGAGCCCCGGCCGTTTCGACGGCCGGGGCTTTCGCGTTCCTCCACACGGGTGCGCGGGCGTCAAAAAAGGGTGGTGCCCGTACGACTCCCCAGTCGTACGGGCAGCACCCTTCATCTGCCGTCCGTCGCGCCCCCGTCCCCACGGGGTACGACAGGCCGATGTCCCGGCCCGGGCCGCTCTCCCGGGCCCGGGGCGCCGCTCAGCGCCCCGGCATCATGCCCACGGACGACGCCTGCGCCGCCAGCTGATCGAATCCTCCGAAGAGGAAGAGCAGCAGTGCGGCCAGGGGGAGCACCATGGCCGCGGCCACCAGTGGGTGGCGGGTGCCGGACTCATGGCTGTTGAACGCGAATGCCTTGCGTCCCTGCCGTGCGATGCCCGCCATGGCCCTCTCCCTGTCGTCTGGCAGCGGCGGGCTTTTGACCTCGGGGGACGAGTGCACCACCCGCCGCTTGACTTCAACACTAGGCGGGCGGACGGCCGCCGGCCTCATGCCCTCGTACCCATTCCCGGGCCTCCAGGAGGATGACGGCGAACACGCCGCGTACTCCCCTGGGTGGAGAGCGTCCCCCTTGCGTCGGGGTCTTCCCCGAGGGGATGACCGGAGGGTAGTGACTTCCCTCACTTGCGTCACTCCCTGTTCGTGCGTGTCCGCCGACCGGGCATCCGCAAGATCGACTCGGGTCGCGGCGGCTCCGGCGCGCGCTCCGGTGCGCACCGGCCTGCCCCCGTACGCCAATCCCCTTGCCCGAAGGGCCGTTTGAGCACGCTGCCGGCTCCGGCCGGGCTGCGGCTCCGGATGCCTGAGACTCCCTCAAGTGTGCTGTGCCGCACTGACGATCGAATCTCCCGACGAGGGCGCGGCCTCTGAGCACGCATGCCGGATGGTCCGTAAGCTGTGCCAGGTCAACAGGACGACCGTCAGCGGGGTGGACATGGCGATGATGCGGCTCCGGCGCGAGGACCCGCGTGTCGTCGGCTCGTTCAGACTGCACCGGCGGCTCGGGGCCGGCGGCATGGGCGTGGTCTACCTGGGCTCGGACCGGCGCGGGCAGCGGGTCGCCCTCAAGGTCATCCGGCCGGACCTCGCCGAGGACCAGGAGTTCCGCTCGCGGTTCGCCCGCGAGGTGTCCGCCGCCCGGCGGATCCGGGGCGGGTGCACGGCGCGCCTGGTCGCCGCGGACCTGGAGGCCGAGCGGCCGTGGTTCGCCACCCAGTACGTGCCCGGCCCCTCGCTCCACGACAAGGTCGCCGAGGAGGGCCCCCTGACGGCCGCTCAGATCGCCGCCGTCGGCGCCGCGCTCTCCGAGGGGCTGGTCGCCGTCCACGAGGCGGGTGTCGTCCACCGGGACCTGAAGCCCTCCAACATCCTGCTGTCCCCCAAGGGCCCGCGGATCATCGACTTCGGCATCGCCTGGGCGACCGGGGCGAGCACCCTCACCCATGTGGGTACGGCCGTCGGCTCCCCCGGCTTCCTCGCACCCGAGCAGGTCCGGGGCGCCGCCGTCACGCCGGCCACCGACGTCTTCGCGCTCGGCGCCACCCTCGCCTACGCGGCGACCGCCGACTCGCCCTTCGGGCACGGCAGTTCCGAGGTCATGCTGTACCGCGTCGTGCACGAGGAACCGCACCTGCAGGGCGTCCCGGACGCACTGGCGCCCTTGGTACAGGCCTGCCTGGCCAAGGACCCCGAAGAGCGGCCCAGCACACTCCAGCTGTCGATGCGGCTCAAGGAGATCGCGGCCCGCGAGGCGCAGGGGCTGTCGGACGGCCGCCCGCCGGCGCAGCGGGCGCGGACGGAGCGGCCGACGGGACGGCTGCCCGAGGGGGCCGTGGACCACGCGGAGCGTACGGAGCGCCGTACGGGCGGCAGCGCGCCCCGGGCGGCGCAGGGCGGCGCGCCCGGCGGCCCGCACTCGCGTCCCTCCTCCTCGCGCAACCCGCGCAACCCGCGCAACCCCGGGGGCCCGTCCTCCCGGCCGACCGCGGGACGCACGGGCGGCCGCCCGGCGCCCAGGACGACGGGGACGGGACGGCGCCCCTCACGGCCGGACCCGAAGCTGATGCGCCAGCGCCTGATCGTGTTCATCGTGGTCACGCTGATCGTGGCACTGGGCATCGCCGCCGCCCAGAAGCTGTAGCGCGCTACCCCTGGGCCACCGCGTAGAAGGCGACCGCGGCGGCGGCGCCCACGTTCAGGGAGTCCACACCGTGGGCCATGGGGATGCGCACCCATTCGTCGGCGGCGACGAGCGCCTGTGTGGACAGGCCGTCGCCCTCGGCGCCGAGCATCAGGGCGACCCGCTCCAGGGACTGCGGAGCGGCCACCTCGATCGGCGTCGCCTTCTCGTGCGGGGTCAGCGCCAGCAGCTTGAAGCCGGCCTCGCGGACCGAGTCCAGGCTCTTGGGCCAGGCCTCCAGGCGGGCGTAGGGCACGGAGAACACCGCGCCCATGGAGACCTTCACCGAGCGCCGGTAGAGCGGGTCGGCGCAGTCGGGCGACAGCAGCACCGCGTCCATGCCGAGGGCGGCGGCGCTGCGGAAGATGGCCCCGATGTTGGTGTGGTCGTTGACCGCTTCCATGACGACCACGCGGCGGGTCGTGGCGAGGAGTTCCCCGGCCGTGGGCAGCGGCTTGCGCTGCATGGAGGCGAGGGCCCCGCGGTGCACGTGGTAGCCGGTGACGCGCTCGGCGAGGTCGGGGCTGACGGCGTAGACCGGTGCCGGGAGCTCGTCGATGACGTCGCGCATGACGTCGACCCACTTGGCGGAGAGCAGCATCGAGCGCATCTCGTACCCGGCGTCCTTGGCCCGTCTGATGACCTTCTCGCCCTCGGCGATGAAGAGGCCTTCCGCGGGCTCGCGCCTGCGCCGGAGTTCGACGTCGGTCAGGCCCGTGTAGTCGCGCAGGCGCGGGTCGTCGGGGTCGGTGATGGTGATGAGATCAGCCACAGGGTGATACTGCCTTGTCCTGGGTGCGGTGCCAACGGCCTGTCAGGCGCTGGTGGTGGGAAGGTCCGGGGTTCCGACGCGGACGACCTCGCCGATGACGATGACCGCGGGCGGCCGGACCTCCTCGGCGCGGACCCGCTCGCCGACCGTGGCGAGGGTCGCGTCCACCCGGCGCTGGGTGGCGGTGGTGCCCTCCTGGACGACGGCGACGGGGGTGTCGGCGGAGCGGCCGTGCCGGACGAGCGCCTCGGCGATCAGGCCGATCTTGTCGACGCCCATGAGGACCACCAGGGTGCCCGTGAGCTTGGCGAGGGAGGCCCAGTCCACCAGGGACCGCGGGTCGTCGGGGCCGACGTGGCCGCTGACCACGGTGAACTCGTGGGCCACGCCCCGGTGGGTGACCGGGATACCGGCGGCCGCGGGCACCGAGATGGAGCTGGAGATGCCCGGCACGACGGTGCAGGCGATCCCCTCCGCGGCGAGCGCCTGGAGCTCCTCCATCCCCCGCCCGAAGACGTACGGGTCACCGCCCTTGAGCCGGACCACCGCCTTGCCGGCCTTGGCGTGCTCGATCAGCGCGTTGTTGATGGCCTCCTGGGCCATGAACCGGCCGTACGGGATCTTCGCGGCGTCGATCACCTCGACGTGCGGGGGGAGTTCGTCGAGCAGGTCGCGGGGGCCGAGCCGGTCGGCGATGACCACATCCGCCTCGGCGAGGAGGCGGCGGCCGCGCACGGTGATCAGGTCGGGGTCGCCGGGGCCGCCGCCGACGAGGGCGACGCCGGGGGTGGACCTGTGGCGGTGGCCGGGGGCGGCGAGGCTGCCGTCGCGCAGACCCTCGACCACGGCGTCGCGCACGGCGGCGGACCGGCGCGGGTCGTTGCCCGTCAGCACGGCGACGGTGACGCCTTCGATACGGCCGGTGGCCGGGGTCCAGGCGGTGGCCGCGGAGGCGTCGTCGGCGCGGACGCACCAGACGCGCTCGCGCTCGGCCTCGGCGGAGGCCTCTTCGTTGACGTCGCGGTGCTGCGTGGCGATGAGGGCGTACCAGGCGCCGGCGAGGTCGCCGTCCTGGTAGCGGCGGCGCTCCCAGCGGATCTCGCCGGTCTCGGCCATGGCGTCCACGGAGGGGGTGGCGGAGGGCGAGACGAGCAGGACGTCGGCGCCGGCGGCGACGAGCGCCGGGAGGCGGCGCTGGGCGACCTGGCCACCGCCGATGACGACGACGCGGCGGCCGGCGAGGCGGAGTCCTACGGGGTAGGCGGGGGTGTCGGCCATGGCGGTGCGGCTCCTGAAGGCGGCGGTTCTGAGCGTGCCGCTGCGGCGTTGGAGCGGCGGTGTACTGACGTGCGGTGATCCGGTGCGGGTCCACCATACGGCGCGGGCCGTCCCGTAGCGCGGACGGGGGCCGCGCCCGGCCTCCCGGGGCTCCGCCCCGGACCTACGCGCCTCAAGCGCCGGCGAGGCTGCATGGACGGGGCCGGTCTGCCGGGTGCGGCTCAAGGATCGGGGCTGCGCCCCGGCGCGTGGCCGGGTTCCGGCCCGTGGCCGGGTTCCGGCGCGAAGCCCGAGCCGGACCGGTCTGGGGTTCGGCGATGGGTTCGCTCGGCCTGCGGGGACCTCCCGGAGTGTCCCCACCCCACAGCGGCCCGCACCGCGGATCCGCTCTCGCCGGGTGGGCGAGGCGCACGCCCGGAACCGCCGAGCGAACCCGCAGGGGGCCGGAGTTACTTCTCGGTGACGCCCGCCGAGTCGAACGTGGCGACCTCGTGCATCGCGCGGGCCGCGCTCTGGACCAGCGGGAGGGCCAGCAGGGCGCCCGTGCCCTCGCCGAGGCGGAGGTCCAGGTCGACCAGGGGGCGCAGGCCCAGCTTGTTCAGGGCCGCCACGTGCCCCGGCTCGGCGCTGCGGTGGCCCGCGATGCAGGCCGACAGCGACTCGGGCGCGATGGCACGGGCGACCAGCGCGGCGGCCCCGGCACTGACGCCGTCCAGGATCACCGGCGTACGCAGGGACGCGCCGCCCAGGAGGAGGCCCACGATCGCCGCGTGCTCCAGGCCGCCGATCGCGGCGAGGACGCCGATCGGGTCCGCCGGGTCGGGCTGGTGGAGCTCCAGGGCACGGCGTACGACGTCGACCTTGCGGGCGTGCGTCTCGTCGTTGATGCCGGTGCCGCGGCCGGTGACCTCCGACGGATCGACTCCCGTGAAGACCGAGATCAGGGCTGCGGAGACCGTGGTGTTCGCGATGCCCATCTCGCCGGTGAGGAGCGCCTTGTTGCCCGCCGCGACGAGGTCGCGGGCCGTCTCGATGCCGACCTCGATGGCCGCGACCGCTTCCTCGCGGGTCATCGCCGGGCCGGTGGACAGGTCCGCCGTGCCCGGGCGGACCTTGCGGGGCAGGAGGCCCGGGGTGGCGGGCAGGTCGCCCGCGACGCCGACGTCGATGACGCAGACCTCGGCGCCCACCTGGTTGGCGAAGGCGTTGCAGACCGCGCCGCCGCCCAGGAAGTTGGCGACCATCTGCGTGGTGACCTCCTGGGGCCACGGGGTGACGCCCTGGGCGTGCACGCCATGGTCTCCCGCGAAGATCGCGACGGCGGCCGGCTCCGGGATCGGCGGCGGGCAGACCCGGGACAGGCCCGCCAGCTGGGCCGAGATGATCTCCAGCATGCCCAGCGCGCCCGCCGGCTTGGTCATGCGCTTCTGCCGCTCCCAGGCCTCGCCGAGCGCCTTCGCGTCGAGGGGCCGGATGCTGGCGACCGTCTCGGAGAGGAGGTCGTGCGGCTCCTCACCGGGCAGCGCGCGGCGGCCGTAGGTCTCCTCGTGGACCACCCAGGAGAGCGGCCGGCGCTGCGACCAGCCGGCCTGGGCCAGCTCGGGCTCCTCCGGGAACTCGTCGACGTAGCCGACGCACAGGTACGCGACGACCTCCAGGTGCTCGGGCAGGCCGAGCTCGCGGACCATCTCGCGCTCGTCGAAGAAGCTCACCCAGCCGACGCCGAGGCCTTCGGCGCGCGCGGCGAGCCAGAGGTTCTCGACGGCGAGGGCCGATGAGTACGGGGCCATCTGCGGCTGGGTGTGCCGGCCGAGGGTGTGGCGGCCGCCGCGGGTGGGGTCGGCGGTGACGACGATGTTCACCGGGGTGTCGAGGATGGCCTCGATCTTGAGTTCCTTGAACTGCTTCGCCCGGGCCTTGGGCAGCGACTTCGCGTAGGCCTCACGCTGACGCTGGGCGAGCTCGTGCATCGTCCGGCGGGTCTCGGCGGAGCGGATGACGACGAAGTCCCAGGGCTGGGAGTGGCCGACGCTGGGCGCGGTGTGGGCCGCCTCCAGGACGCGGAGCAGCACCTCGTGCGGGATCGGGTCGGTGCGGAAGCCCTTGCGGATGTCGCGGCGCTCGCGCATCACGCGCAGGACGGCCTCGCGCTCGGCGTCGGCGTAGCCGGGGGCCGGCTCGCCGGCGGCGGGCTCGGCCTCGACGACCGCCTCGGGCTCGCCCTCGGGCTGGGGCGCGGGCTCCGCCTCGGGCTGTGCCTCGGCCGCGACGGCCTCGACCGGCTCGGCGGTCTCCTCGGGGGCGGCCGCCACAGGCTGCGGCTCGACGGCGACCGGCTCGACCGGCTCGACCGGCTCGACCGGGACGGGAGCGGCTTCGGCAGCCACCGGCTCCACGGGAGCGACCGCCACGGGCTCGGGCTGGACGGGCTCGGGCGCGACGGGCGATGCCGGCTCTTCGGGGGCGGCCGCCACGGGCTGCGGCTCGACGGCCGCCGGCTCGACCGGGACGGGAGCGGTCTCGGCCGGCGCCGGCTGCACCGGCTGCACCGGCTCGGTGGCGACGGCCTCGACCGGCTGGGCGGGCTGGGCGGGCTGGGCCGACTCCACGGGAGCGACGGGAGCGGCCGGAGCGACTGCCACCGGTACGACGGCCGGTGCCTCGGCGGCGACCGGCTCGGGGGTCTCCGCCGCGGGGAGCGCCTCGGCCGGTACGGCCTCGGGCTGCGCAGGGGCTTGAGCCACGGCCTCCGCGGGCACCGACTCGGGCTCGGGCTCCACGGCGGCCTGGACCGGCTCGGAGGCCTGGGCGGGCTCGGCGGCCTGGACCGGCTCGGAGGCCTGGGCGGGCTCGGGGGCCTGGGCGGGCTCGGGCGTGGCCGCCGGCTCGGGGGCCTGGGCGGCTTCGGCCGGCTGCGGCTCCGGTGCGGAGACCGGTTCCGGCGCCGCGGGGGCCTGCTGCTCCGGCACGGGGGCCTGCTCCGGTGTCCACGGCGCGCCGGCCTGCGGCGGGACCTCGCCGAGCTGCGGGGCGGCGGCGGGGTCCTGGGCGGCGTCCGTACGGGGGACGTCCAGGTACTCGGGCCCGATGGTCGGGGGGCCGGCCTGGTGAAGCGGGGTCGTGGGCGCCGCGGGGGCGAGCGGGGCGGCGGGCGCGCCGTGCGTCGCGGCCGGGCCGCGGTCCGCGAGGGAGCGTACGACTCCGCCGGTGGCCTCGGGCATGGGCGGGCCCATGTGGAGCGGGCGCCGGGCGGGGGCCACCGGGGCGGCGGGGGCGGCGGGCGGCGGGACGAGCCCGCCGAGGTCGAGCGCTCCGGAGTCCCGGCCGCCCGTCTCGTGCGCGCCCGCGCTGTAGGAGCCCTCGGGGAAGGCGGGCTGGGGGAACGCGGTGTACGCGGCCGGCTCCGGGTACGCCGCCGGGGCGCCCACGTACGCGGTCCCGGCGCCGAAGGAGGCGTCGGCGTACATCTGCTGCTCGGCGTGCTGGGGCTCCACGGGGAAGGCGGGGGCCTGCGGGACGACCTGCGGGTCGCTCCAGGAGCCCTGGGCGCTCGGCATCAGCAGGAGTTCCTCGTCCTCCGGCTCGGCCGGATTGTCCATGAGGTCCTGGAAGGCGTAGCCGGGCATCGGTGCCGGGATCTGGACCGGGGCGGGGAGGCCCTGCTGATCCACCATGCCCGTGTTGTCCGGGAGACCCTCGCCCGGGACCTGGCCGGTGTCAGTCATGCTTACCCCTCGCCCATCGTGTTGCCTCTTCGATCACCCGGTCGCCCACGAGGCCTCCGAGCGGAGTTGCCGTGCGGTGTCGCGGGTGCGACGAGTCCGTCTCACGTGCGCCTGCGCGACAACCAGTAAGCATTGTCGCGCCCGTGAGCGATCGTGGCGGCCATAACCACCACGGTCCTCTGTGGACTGCGCCACGTCGCGCGTCCGGGCCGTGTCGCGATGCCCGGAACGTCCGCGCGGTACGACGATCGGCCAGCCTACCCCGGCCCTCGTCTCAGCGGGTCACAGGGCGCTGAGCTGCCAGGAGGAACACCACGGAACGGTCCTGTTCAGCCCAGGTGCGGGGGTCGAGGCCGACGGCCTGGAGGAGGGCGCACTCGACGTCGTAACCGTGTTCGGTGAGTACGCGGCCGATGGCCTCCGCCTCGTCGCGTGTGGAGGCGTGGCTGACGATCCGTTCGGGGCGCCGGTCGGCGACGGCCGCGACGACCTCGGCGCCGCCGCCGCCGACGCGGACGACATCGGGTTCGGGAAGGTTCTCCAGGACGTGCGGTGCACGCCCGGCGACGAACTGCAGTTGCACTCCTCGCTTGCGGGCGGCGGCGGTTACGCGCTCGCGGGCCCCCGGGGCGGCGTCCACGGCGATGACGGCGGCGCCGAGGGCGGCCGCGTCCACGGCCACGGCGCCGGATCCCGTGCCGATGTCCCAGACGAGGTCGCCGGTACGCGGGCCGAGCCGGGCGAGTTGGGCCGCGTGCAGCAGTGCCGACTCCCCCTCGCCCTCCCCCGTGCCGGGCTGCGGGCGGGCCCAGCCGCGGTCGGCGGAGTGGGCGGCGCTCTGGCCGAGCAGCCAGCCGGGGACGGCGGCCGGGGCCTGGCCCGCGCCGCCGATGACGATGACGACGTTCGGGTCGCGCCAGCTGTGGTCGGCGGCCTTGTCGGAGGTGAGGACGCTCACCTGCTCGCGGTCCGTGCCGAGTTCCTCGCAGACGACGAAGGTGCGGTGGACCCCGTCGAGGAGCAGGGCGAGTTCGGCGGGGCCGGCGCCGGGCGAGGTGAGGACGGCGACCTTGGTGTGGGCGCGGCAGACGTTGACGGCGCGCCGCAACGTGCGGGGGTGGGCGACGACCACCTGGGCGTCGTCCCAGGGCATGCCGGCGCGGGCGAAGGCGGCCGCGACGGAGGAGACGGCGGGGACGACCTCGACCTCCAGGCCGTGCTCCGGGGCGCGCAGGGTGCGTACGACGCCGAAGAAGCCGGGGTCGCCGTCGGCGAAGACCACCGCGGTGCCGCGGTGGCCGGCGATGCGGCGGGCGGCCAGGCCCAGGCTGCCGAGGCGGATGCGTTCGGCGGTGGGCGGGACTTCGGGGAGGGCGAGGTGGTGGGCGGCTCCGGCCACGAGGGTGGCGGCGGAGAGCGCGGACCGGGCGGCCGAGGTCAGGGGCGAACCGTCCCAGCCGATCACCGTGACCCGGTCGGCCATCGTCGTCTGTCTCCTGGTGTGGGGGGGCGGGAGGGAGGGGCGGGCACGGTGAGACTACCCGGTCATCGGTTCATTTCCGGTCGGCGCCGACGGGGTGGCCGTGCGCGTCGGACCGGCGTCCGGCGCCCGCGTCGCCGGGGTGTCCGCCGTGGCCGCCGTGGCCGCCGTGCGTGTCGTGGGCGCCGTGGGTGTCGCGGCTTTCGTAGCTCTCATAGCCGTCGTATCCGCCGTAGCCGTCGCCTTCGTCGAGGTCCTCGGGCAGGAGGCTCCAGACGATGAGGTCGGTGCGGGTGTCGGCCCAGCCGCCGTCGGGGGTCTGCGTGCGCACGGTCCACGCGTTGCGCAGGACGCCCTCGCTGATGCAGCCGATCTTCTGGGCGACCTGCTGGGAGGCGGTGTTGTCGGCGGCGGTGCGCAGTTCGAGGCGCTCGAACGCCTGCTCGCGGAAGAGCCATTGGGCGACGGCGAGGACGGACTCGCTGGCGTAGCCCTCGCCGCGGGCCCAGGGCGCGGTGACGTAGCCGACCTCGGTGGCTCGGGTGCGCCAGTTGGTGTTGCGGAGGTGGACGATGCCGACGAGGCGCTGGGTGAGGAACTCGGTGACGGCGAAGACGATCCCGCGGCCCTCGGCGCGTTCGGTGTGGGAGTCCCGGGTGGCCCAGGCGTACGCGTCGGCCTGGGTGTAGGGGTACGGCGCGGAGGTCCAGGCGGTGATGTTCTCGTCGTTCATCATCTCGGCGAGCGCGGTGGCGTCCTCCTCCTCGAACGGGCGCAGCACCAGCCGGTCCGTGCTGATGGTGACGTCCGGGAAGGTGGTAGTCATGCGCAGCTCCATGCCTGAGAACGTGGTGCGACCGTGGTGCGATGCGACCGTGGTGCGGGGCCGTTGGCGCGGGACCGGGTCCACGGGTCGTAGGCCACAGCATGCAGCATCGAACGGGGGATGTGCAGGGCCGGGTTGCCCGGGAGCGGGCAGGACTCGGCGCCGGGAGGGGCAGGATTCGGCCCCGCGCGCCGACAGGAGCGTGCGGGGCCGAGATGCATGACCGTCCGGGCCCGACGGGGTCGGGCGCCGGGGGCAGTGAGGCGGGGTCAGGAGGCGGGGGTGGCGAAGGCCGGGACGACCGAGCCCTGGTACTTCTCCTCGACGAACTTCCTGACGTCGTCGGAGTTCAGGAGCTTGGCGAGCTTCTGGATCCGCGGGTCGTTCTGGTTGCCGTCCTTGACCGCGAGGAAGTTGGCGTAGGGGTTGCCCTCGGCCTTCTCCAGTGCGAGCGCGTCCTTGGCGGGCGCGAGGCCGGCCTCGATGGCGTAGTTGCCGTTGATCACCGCGGCGTCCACGTCGCCCAGGGCGCGCGGGACGGTGGCGGCCTCCAGCTCCTTGAACTCCAGACCCTTCTTGTCGGTGATGTCGGACAGCTTGGCGCTGGTGCCGACGCCCTCCTTGAGGGTGATCAGGTTGTGCGCGGCCAGCAGCTGGAGCGCGCGGCCCTCGTTGGTGGTGTCGTTGGGGACGGCGATGGTCTGGCCGGCCTTGATGTCGGAGAGCGACGTGACCTTCTTGGAGTAGAGGCCGAGGGGCTCCAGGTGCACGTTCACGACGGGGACGACGTGGGTGTCGTTCTTCTTGTTGAAGTCGTCGAGGTACGGCTTGTGCTGGAAGTAGTTGCCGTCGACCTGGCCCTGCTCGGTGGCGGTGTTGGGCAGGACGTAGTCCGTGAACTCCTTCACCTCCAGCTTGAGGCCTTCCTTCGCCGCGAGCTTGTCCTTGACGAAGTTCAGGATGTCGGCGTGGGGGCTCGGGGAGGCCGCTATGACGAGCGGCTTGCTCTCGTCGGCCTTGCCGCCGTCGGCCTTGGCGGAGGCCGGATCCGAGGAGCTGCCGCAGGCGGTGAGGCCGAGGGTCAGCGCGGTGGCGGTGGCGGCGAGGGCGGTGAGCTTGGTGTTCTTACGCACGAAGAGTGCCTTTCTTGCTGAACAAGTACCGATGACTTGCTGGTGGTGGCCCAAGCACGACAAGTGCGGGCTCTGTGGGGAAATCAGTGCGGGCCGCGGCCCGTGGTGGCGGTCAGGCCGTCCGGCCCCGGCGGGCCAGGAGGCGTACGGCGCCGTCGCCGATCAGCTGCACCACGGTGACGAGGACGACGAGGACCACGACGGTGGCGACCATGAAGCCGGTCTCGAAGCGCTGGAAGCCGTAGGTGATGGCCTTGGAGCCGAGGCCTTCGCCGCCGACGGCGCCCGCCATGGCGGAGTAGCCGACGAGGGTGATGACGGTGGTGGTGACGCCGGCGACGAGCGAGGGCAGGGCCTGCGGCAGGAGGACCTTGCCGACCAGGGTCGGGATGCCGCCGCCCATGGACTCGACGGCCTCGATCAGGCCGTGGTCCACCTCGCGGACGGCGGTCTCGACGAGCCGGGCGAAGAAGGGGATGGCGCCGATGGCGAGCGGGACGATCATGGCGGTGGGGCCGATGAACGTGCCGACGACCGCGGTGGTGACCGGGATCAGGAAGATCAGCAGGATGATGAAGGGCAGCGAGCGGCCTATGTTCACGATCACGCCGAGGATCTTGTTGAGCGGCTGGTTCTGCAGGAGGCCGCCCTTGTCGGTGAGGACCAGCAGGATGCCGATGGGCAGTCCGCCGAGCACGGTCACCAGGGTGGACCACAGCACCATGTAGAGGGTGTCGTAGGTGCCCTGGGTGAGCAGGGGCTGCATCTCGGACCAGGTCACTTGGCACCGTCCTTGGCCAGTTCGGTCACTTCGGTCAGGGCCAGTTCGGCCAGTTCGCCGTCGATCCCGTCGGCCTCGTCGACGACGTCGACCTGGAGGCCCTGCTCGCGCAGGAAGCCCACCGGCACGACGTTGTCCTCGTAGCGGCCGGGCAGTTCGATGCGCATGCGGCCGACGAGCCGGCCGGCGACGGTGTCCATCGCGGCGCCGAGGATCGAGATGTCGATGTTGTATGTGCGCGAGAGCTGCGAGATGACAGGCTGGGCGGCGGCCTCGCCGTGGAAGGTGACGTCGACGACCGTGCGGTCGGGGCCGGAGGCGGCGCCGGTGACCGGGAACAGCTCGTCGGCGAGCTCGGAGCCGGGGGTGGCGAGCAGTTCGGCGACGGTGCCTGACTCGACGATCCGGCCCTTCTTCATCAGGGCGGCCGAGTCGCAGACGGTCTTGACCACGTCCATCTCGTGCGTGATGAGCAGCACGGTGAGGCCGAGCTGCTCGTTGAGGTCGCGCAGCAGCTTCAGGATGGAGCGGGTGGTCTCGGGGTCGAGGGCGCTGGTGGCCTCGTCGGAGAGCAGCACCTTGGGGTCGCCGGCCAGGGCGCGGGCGATGCCGACGCGCTGCTTCTGGCCGCCGGACAGCTGGGTGGGGTAGGCCTTGGCCTTGTCGGCGAGGCCGACGAGGTCGAGGAGTTCCAGGGCCTTGCGGGAGCGCTCGCGGCCGGAGACGCCGAGGATCTCCAGGGGCAGCTCGACGTTGGCCTGGACGGTGCGCGAGGACAGCAGGTTGAAGTGCTGGAAGACCATGCCGATGCGGCTGCGGGCCTCGCGGAGTTCCTTGCCGGCGCGGCGGCCGCGGCCGGCGAGCGCGGTGAGATCGACACCGTCGACGTGCACGGTGCCGGTGGTGGGGCGCTCCAGCAGGTTCACGCAGCGGATCAGGGAGGACTTGCCGGCGCCGCTCTGGCCGATGACTCCGTAGACCTCTCCCTCGCGGACGTGGAGGTCGACGCCGTCCAGGGCGGTGACCTCGCGGCCACGGGACTGGTAGACCTTCGTGAGGCCCGATGTGGTGATCACAGGAATTCCGTCGCTGTCGAGTGCACGGCGCAGCGGGGTGCCGGGCACGGGGCAAACATCTGGGACGCGATACGGGACGAACCATCGGAAAACGACGGCTTCGACGCGTGCGCGGGGCATGAGTGGGCGGTGCCGTCATCAGGTGGTGACGTACTGGCGCGGCCGGTCTCGCTTCGGGGCGCGAGGCTCAGGAAGGGGCCCTCAGAAGGCGCACATTCGACACATACAACGAGCACCGGGCGTCATCGTCGCCTCGGTCGCAAGGATGCGGCTGCTCGTCGTGGTCATGGGCCCCAGTAAAGCAGACGTATCCCGTCACCGATCAAAACTGTCCGGATAGCGGACGCTATTCGGCCGCATACCGGACAACACCGGCCCCCCGGGGCCCTCCGTCCCACGCGGACGGCCGGGCCGCTGACCTGCGCCGACGCACCCCCAGGGCCCAACGGCCAGGGCGCGGCGGGGGCGCCGGCCTGGCTTCCCACCGGGCCCCTTGTGGTCAAGACCACGGTCGGGGCGGGCGGTGCGGCGGCGCACGGGCCGCCGCACGGGAAGGGGCCGCGCGCATCGGGTCTTTCGGGCCGTAATACCCTCGCTGCATGCTCGACGCCCTGACGGTCGCCATCGGCGTGGCCGCACTCGCCCTCGCCGCCTGGTGCGGTTTCGCCGCGCTGCGGGACCAGCCGACGAAGGACTGGCACTTCATCGGCATGGCCGTCGTGACCGTGCTGGTCCTGGCGCAGCTGGTGATCGGCCTGGTCCAGCTTGCCAGGGGCGAGAAGCCCGACGAGGGCACGGTGATCTTCGTGGCCTACCTGTTCGGCGCCTTCGCCGCGGTGCCGGCCGCCGGGCTGCTCTCGCTGACCGAGCGCACCAAGTGGGGATCGGTGACGGTGGCCGCCGGCGCGGTCGTCCTCGCCGTCCTCGAGGTACGGCTCTACGACATCTGGGGAACCACCGGTGCCTGACGCTGAGACGACGACCGCCACTCCCGCCGGGCGGGGGCGGCTGGTCTCCGGGCCGGGACTGCTGCTGGTGTGGCTGTACGGGGTGATGGTGGTGGGCGCGGTCTCGCGGTCGGCCTACCAGATCTCCACCGAGTTCGACCGGGCGCCGCTGGCCTACTCCCTGTCCGCGGTGGCGGCGCTGGCCTACGCCTTCATCACCTACTCGCTGGTGCGCGGCGGCGAGACGGCGCGCAGGGCGGCGCTGGTGTGCTGCGCCGCGGAACTGGCGGGCGTGCTGGCGGTGGGCGCGTGGACCCTGGTGCGCCCGGAGTCCTTCCCCGACACGACCGTCTGGTCGCAGTTCGGGCTGGGCTACCTGTTCATCCCGGTGATCCTGCCGATCACCGGGATGCTCTGGCTGCGCAAGCGCTGAGCCGGATGCCGGATCCCGAACGCCGGATGCCGGACCGGATGCCGGACCGGATGCCGGACTGCGTACGCGGTCCGGCCAGAGGGCCGGCTCAGGCGCTGACCGCGAAGTCGGTCGGGTCCTTGGCTTCCTTCTCCAGGATCACCAGCTGCACGCCGTCGGACGCGGTGCGCCCGCCGACCTTGACGTAGCCGGCCTTGCGGTAGAGGCGCAGGTTGGACTCGCTCTTGTGGCCCGTGTGCAGGCGGAAGCGGGTGGTGGTGCCGGGGCTCGCGAGGGCCTCCTCCACGGCGCGCAGCAGGCGGGCGCCGAGCCCGTGTCCCTGCAGGCGCGGGTGGACGCAGAGCTTCGCGATCTTGGCGGTGCCCTCCTCGTCCACGCTGCCGCGCACGGTTCCGACGATCTCGTCGCCGAGCCGGGCCACCAGGACGGTGTCCGTCGCGAGCTCTCCCTTGAGGGAGTCCAGGGACTGGGTGAGCGGCTGGATGAGGTAGTTGCCGTACAGCTCGGCCTCGCGCTGGAAGGCCAGGTACTGCAGTTTGAAGATCTGCTCGGCGTCCTCGGCAACCGCCGCCGAAATGGTCACGCTCATGCCCATGTGCGCATGCCTCCAGCTCACCTGGTAGCCCGTTGGTCTACCGCTCCATTCCCCGAAGGCCAGGAGCCGCAACCTCTGCCGCGAGCATTCTGCGCAGACATCCCAGGCAACGGGAACGCACGGGCCCTAAACTTCCTTGTGAGATACCCAACTCTCCTGCGATTTCACGGTATGTGAGGTCTCTGGGCGAAAGAAGTGCCTTCATCAGCTCGGGACAGCGGCCGGGCAACCGGGCGACCGCCGATCGGAGGGCGCGGTGGTCCTCCTCGTGGAGCAGGGCGTCTTCGGGCTCGGGCTCGGGCCCGCCGGCGGCGCCGGCCCTCGGACGGTGGTCGTCCACGCGGTGACGACGGTGGTCGTAGGGGATTTCGCGGCGCGCCCCGCGCCGGGCGAGCCGGGCCTCGGCCCGTACCGCTCGGCGCAGCCAGCGGGCCGGCTCGGCCGGGTCGGCGGGATCGGGTGCGCGCCGGCCGCTCTCCAGCAGCCTGACCCAGACGGCTTGTTCCAGGTCGGCGGCGTCCACTCCGGCGCCCGGGGCCTCCGCCGCCGCCTCCGCGGAGAGCAGCGGGCCCAGTTCGTTGACGAGGTCGGGGTCCTTCAGCAGGTCCATGCCGAGCGGGACGAGTGGGTCGCGCCCGGGGGTTTCCCCGCCGGGCGCGGCCCACTCGTTCGGGAAGCGGCGCTCAGCCGTTGACGGGGCGTCGGCCCGGGCGGAAGGCCTCGGCGGCGAGCAGTCCGGTGTCCGGGTTGTCGGTGAAGATCCCGTCGATGCCCTGTTCGAAGTAGGTGCGGAAGGCACCGAGGGCGTCCCCGTACGCGGCCGGATCCGTACCCCTGCGGTACTCGGCGGGCAGGAAGCTGTTCTCGTTGCGCGCGGTATAGGGGTGCAGCAGCAGCCCGCGGGCATGGGCGTCCTTCACCAGGGTGGTCGCAGGCCCGAGCCGGCCGGCCGCGTCGCGCGGGAGGATCAGGTCCATGGTGGGGCCGATGCCCTGGGCGAAGCCGGCGATCCACTTGAGGCCTTCCGGCTTGACCAGGTCGGCGACCGTACGCGGGTCCCCGGCCTGTTCGAAGTCCCAGGGGCGGGTGTCGGCCGCGGAGAGCAGGACCACGCGGGGCGCGGAGACCAGCCGGGAGAGCCGCTGGATGCTGGAGGGTTCGAAGGACTGGAGGAAGACGGCGGCGTCGCGGCCGTCGCGGCGGTACCGGCGCAGCAACCGGGCCAGGGGCTCCTCCAGGCCGAGGCCCAGGGCGCGGAAGTAGCTGGGGTGCTTGGTCTCCACGTGCAGCCAGACGCGCTCGCCGCGCCGCCTGCCCTCGCGGTCGGCCCAGCGGAGCACCTCTTCGAAGGTGGGGACGGCCCACTGGCCGTCGTAGAGCGTGTTGCGCTGGCGGACGGCGGGGATGCGTTCCTTCGCGCGCAGGGTCTTCAGCTCGGCGAGGGTGAAGTCCTCGGTGAACCAGCCGGTGACCGGGACCCCGTCGACGGACTTGGTGGTGCGCCGGGCGGCGAACTCGGGATGGTCGGCGATGTCGGTGGTCCCGCCGATCTCGTTCTCGTGGCGGCACACCAGGTGGCCGTCCCGGGTGGGGACCAGGTCCTGCTCGACGACGTCCGCCCCCAGGTCCAGGGCCAGCTGGTAGGAGCCGAGCGTGTGCTCCGGCCGGTAGCCGCTGGCGCCGCGGTGGCCGATGACCGTGGGGTACGGGAGGTTCCGGAAGCCGCCGTCGCCGCCGCGCCCGCCTCCTTGGCCGGAGGCGGCGGCCGGCCCCGCCGCGAGTCCGGTGATCCCGGCCCCGGCCGCCATCACGGCCGCCCCCAGCACCGCGCGCCGCGCTGCCCCACCCTGCGTCATGAGTGCCACTCCTCGTCGTGAAGGCCGTGAAGGCCGTGAAGCGTGAAGGCCGTGACCGGCGTGCCGATGGTAGGCAAACGGGGGTGGCCACAGGGGGTGCCTCGGAGGCACATCCGGGGAACTTGGCGAAAACGCGCGTCAACAATACGTATCCGACACGTGAACCCGATGTGCGCTCGGAGCTGACCCGCGAGTATCGTCCTCACCTGCGCTACCGCCGAGTGGTGGGTGCGCGAGCCGCTTTTCGATGCCGGAGGGCCCACGTTGTTCCGTACGAAGCTCATCAAAGCCACTGTCGGACCGGTCATGCGCACGATGTTCCGCACCCGCGTGGAGGGCGTCCGGAACATCCCCGGCTCCGGACCGGTGATTCTGGCGGGCAACCACCTCACCTTCATCGACTCCATGATCCTTCCCCTGGTGTGCGACCGCACGGTCCACTTCATCGGCAAGGACGAGTACGTGACCGGCAAGGGGCTCAAGGGCCGGCTCATGGCGTGGTTCTTCACCGGCTCCGGCATGATCCCCGTCGACCGTGACGGTGCGAACGGCGGCGTCGCGGCCCTGATGACCGGCCGCCGGATCCTCGAAGAGGGCAAGATCTTCGGCATCTACCCCGAGGGCACCCGCTCCCCCGACGGCCGGCTGTACCGCGGCCGCACCGGCATCGCCCGCCTCACCCTGATGACCGGCGCCCCCGTGGTGCCGTTCGCGATGATCGGCACCGACAAGCTCCAGCCCGGCGGCGCCGGCATGCCGCGTCCGGGCCGGGTCACCGTCCGCTTCGGCGAGCCGATGGAGTTCTCCCGCTACGAGGGCATGGACCGCGACCGGTACGTGCTGCGTGCCGTCACCGACTCGGTGATGGCAGAGGTCATGCGGCTCTCCGGCCAGGAGTACGTCGACATGTACGCGACCAAGGCGAAGGCCGCGTAGCCCGCCCCGCTACTGACGCTGGAGTGACCGGCTGACGCCCGCCGCCGTGGTGGTGGCGAGGATCCAGCCGGTCACGATCAGCAGGTACGACAGCCACTGGTGCCATCCGCCCGGCGCGAAGGCCTGCTCCTGGCCGAAACTGACGATCGGCACCATGAGGTCGATCGTGTAGAAGACCGCGTTGAAGTCCGGCGCCTCGCCCTGCTTGAGCGGGCGCGGCTCCTCCAGCCCGAACGCGACGGCTCCGGTGAGCAGCAGCGCCGTCAGCCAGCCCGCCGCGCGCAGCGGGCGGAAGCCGTAGCCGACGGTGACGTCCTGCAGCAGCCCCCACACGCGTGCGGCCCGGGGCAGGGTGTGGCGGTGCCTGCGCAGCTTCGCGAGCTGCACGGTCCGGGCGGCCGCCTCGTCGCCCGCCGTCCGGTAGGCCGCGGCCAGCTGTTCGTACGGGTACGGGAGGTACCCGGGTTCGCCGGACTCCAGCGCGGCCAGCCGCTCCTCGGCGGGCAGGTGCGGGTCCAGTGCGCGGTAGGTCAGGCCGTCGAGGCGCAGCGGGTCCCGCCAGGTCCCGGGCCGCATGTTCAGCAGGTCGAACTGCGAGCGCCGCAGGTTCACGGTGCCCCGCACGTCCTCGCAGGCGGGCAGCCACATCTCGCCGACCGTGCAGCTGGAGGCGCGCAGGGCGATGCCGCCCGGGTTGTCGAGGACGGCGTGTGCGAGGTTGAAGCGGCCGGGTATGCGTGATCCGGTGAGGTTGAGGCGGCCCTGGATCCTGGCCCGCGCGGCCTGGAGGTTGGTGCCGACCGTGAGGGTCTCGGCTTGGAGGGCGGTGCCGTCCGGGGCGAGCAGGCGAGCGCTGTCGAGGTTGATCTGGCCGCCGACGACGGCGCCGTTGAGGCGCAGCTGGCCGTGGACGGTGAGGTCGTTGGCGATGATGTCGGTGCCGATCTCCACGTGGTTGAGCTGGAGCGGCGGCTCGTCCGCCTCCTCGCCCGTCGGGGGGCCGACCACCGCACCCTGGAGGAAGAGGCCGCCGGATATCTTGGCGCCCTGGAGTCGGAGGGGACCGCTGATCCGGCAGCAGGAGAGCCGCAGGACGACGTCGACGCGCACGGTGGCCGCGGTGAGGCCGGGCAGGGTGGAGTAGCCGAGGACGAGGGCCTTCAGCTGGGCTCCGTACAGGAGCGGTTTGCGTTCGAACCAGCAGTCGCGCATCCGGATCGGGTGGTCGATGACCGCGTAGCGCAGGTCCAGCTTCCCGGTGATCCGTGCGCCCTTGATCTTGAGCCCGGCGACCCGGCCCTCCGCTGCGGGAGCTGCGCCGAGCAGGATCGCCCGCAGGACCTCGGCGCGCAGGGTGCGTTCCGGTCCCCAGTCGGCTCCGTCGACGGAGCTGTCGTCGGGGTGCTCCCGGAAGTCGACGCCGTCGCCGCGCGGGAAGGCGTCCCAGACGCGGCGCTCGGCCGGGGTCAGATCGTTGATCTCCATCGCCGGGATGGTGTCCCGGTGTTCCACGGACTGTCAACTCCGTCCGGGACAGCGTCCCTTGGCGGTGGGTCAGTGCTCGACGCCCTCCTGGAGGCGCTGGCCCCGGAGCAGGAACCAGGCGGCCGCGGCGGTGGCCAGCAGTACGGCCGCACCGACGCCGGAGGCGAACCGCAGACCGTCGACGAAGGCGTCCTGGGCGGCGCCGACCATGTGGGCGGCGGTGTCCGGGTCCAGTGCCTTGGCGGCCTCCACGGCTCCGCTGAGGGATTCGTGCGCGGCGTCGGCCACCGGTCCGCTGACGGAGGCCGGGGCGGTGAAGCCCTGGTAGACGCCGGTGACGATGGAGCCGAGCAGGGCGATGCCGAGGGCGGCGCCGAGTTCGTACGCCGTCTCGGAGACGGCGGAGGCCGAACCGGCCTGCTCCTTGGGGACGCTGGAGAGGATGACGTCGGCGGTGACGGTGAAGGAGAAGCCGGCGCCGAGGCCGACGACGAGGAGGGCCGCGCCGAGCAGCGGGTAGCCGCTCTCCTTGTGGATCACGGTCAGGACGGCGAGGGCCAGGCCGATGGCGGCGAGGCCGCCGGTCACGACGGTGCGCACCGAGTACCGGCGGGCGTACCGGCCGGCGACCAGGCCGGTGACCACAGCGCCGATGGCGGCGGGCAGTTCGGCCAGGCCCGCCTCCAGCGGACCGCGGCCCTGGACGAGCTGGAGGAACTGGGAGAGGAAGAAGACCAGTCCGGAGAGGCCGAAGACGGTGAGCAGGTCGGCCAGGACCGCGCCGGAGAAGCCGCGGTGCCGGAAGAGCCGCATGTCGAGCAGCGGGGACGGCAGGGTGAACTGGCGTCGGACGAAGGCGTACAGCGCGCCCGCGCCGAGGGTCGCGGCGACCGCGACCTCCCAGGTCAAGCCGTGCGTGGCGGCTTCCTTGACGGCGTAGACCACACCGATCACGCCGACGAGGGAGAGGGCGACGCTGACGAGGTCCCAGGGGCCCGCGACCGGATTCCTGGACTCGGGGAGCAGCTTGATCCCGACGAGGACCAGGGCGATCATCACGGGGAGGTTGATGAGGAAGACCGAGCCCCACCAGAAGTGCTGGAGCAGGGCCCCGCCGACGACCGGGCCGACGGCCGCGCCGGCCGAGGCGGTGGCGCCCCAGATGCCGATGGCGAGGCTGCGCTCCCTGGGGTCGGTGAAGATGTTGCGGATCAGCGCGAGGGTGGACGGCATCAGCGTGGCGCCGGCCACGCCGAGCAGGGCGCGGGCGGCGATCATCATCTCGGGGCTGGTGGCGTAGGCGTTCAGGACCGAGACGGCGCCGAAGGCGGTGGCACCGACGAGGAGGAGCTTCTTGCGGCCTATGCGGTCGCCGAGGGAGCCCATGGAGACCAGGAGTCCGGCGATGACGAAGGAGTAGATGTCGCCGATCCACAGCAGCTGGGTGCCGGACGGCTGGAGGTCTTCGCTGAGGGAGGGTGTGGCGAGGCCGAGGACCGTGGCGTCGACCGCGACCAGCAGGACGGCCAGGACGAGCACGGAGAGCGCGAGCCAGCGGCCGCGGCTCTTCTCCCCCACCCCCGTCTGACGTATCAGCTGTTCGGTACGGCTCATTTCTCCACGCTCCGTCGGGCGCCGCCGAGCAGCAGCTCGGTGATCATGTACTGGAAGTCCTTGGCGGCGACCCGGCCGTCCATGACGGCCCAGGCGCAGCTGCCGATGAGGCCGTAGAGGGCCTCGGTGAGCCACGCGGGGCTCAGGTCGATCCGGATGTCGCCCTCTTCCTGGCCGCGCCGGAAGAGGGCGGTGACGCGGGCGTCGAGCCGGGCCCAGCCCTCGTTGACCTCGTCGCCTTCGAAGAGCTGGTTCTCGGTGACGAGGAAGGCCAGCAGTTCGGCGTTGGGCTCGGCCTCGGCGACGAGGCGTCTGAGCGCCTCCACCGCGGTGCCCTCGTCGAGGCGGGCGTTGTCGAACGCCACCTCGAACTCCCGGATACCGAGGTCTTCGAGGGCGCGTACGAGGGCGTCGCGCCCGGCGAAGTGCCGATGAAGGGTCGCGCGCCCGATTCCGGCGGCGCGGGCGACCTCGTCCATCGTGGCGGTCGATTTGCGGGAGAGCAGGGCGGCCGCGTCGCGGAGCACCTGGTCACGATCCATGGCCATGAGACAAGAGTACACCGATTGAGACGTCGATGTCTCATTCTTGTGAAAAATGAGCTGCCCACGGGCGGCCGGAAGGGAATCCTGCCCCGATGAAGCCACTGCTGCTGATCGACGTCGACGGACCACTGAACCCCTACGCGGCCCAGGCGCAGCGCCGCCCGGAGGGGTACTCCACGCACCGGATGCGGCCGACGGGCTGGACGCAGAAGGAGAGCGCGAAACCGCTGCGGGTCTGGCTGAACCACGCACACGGGGCGGAACTGCTCGCGCTCGCGGATGCGTACGAGCTGGTCTGGGCGACCACCTGGAAGGACGAGGCCAACACCTGGATAGGCCCGCGCCTGGGCCTGCCCCGGCTGCCCTGCATCGACTGGCCGGCGATGCACGGCCGGGCGCCGCGCGGCACCTTCTGGAAGACGCAGTACATCCTGGAGTACGCGGGCGAGCGGCCCTTCGCCTGGATCGACGACGACATCAGGGCGCTGGACCGCGAGTACGTGGACCAGCACCATCCGGCACCCGCGCTGCTGCTGCGCATCGACGAGCAGATCGGCCTGGTCCGCCGCGACTTCGACGCCCTGGCCGACTGGGCGGCGCGACACGGAGCGGCGAACGGCCGCCGCGGACCGGGGTTTTGATCACGCTGCTGTCGCGACTTAGCATGCACATGCCCCCCCCCGGACCGTACCGACGAAAGTGCCTCATGCGCCTCCAGCGGATCCTCGCCGCGACCGTCACCCTCGGCTGTCTCGCCACACTCGCCGCGTGCAAGGAGGGCGGGCAGCCGGCCACACCGGCCGCGTCGTCGTCCACGGCCGCCGCCGACACGGGCCCGCTCGCCGAGGCGCAGCGGTATCTGCGGCAGTTCGCCAACTGCGACGACCTGAGCGACAAGCCCGACGACCCCCGGATGCCCGCGGGCGACTTCCCCAAGGCCGGGCAGTGGTCGGTGAAGGAGGTGGGCGTCTGCAGCGACAAGGTCCGACAGGGCGAGATCGTCATCGCCGTCCCCGGGGACATGAAGCAGTTCCAGGAGCGCTACAAGAGCTACGTCCTGGACAGGATCCGCGGCGGTGACGGCGCGTACGGCCTGGAGAGCCGGGTCCTGGTCGGCAAGGGCTTCGTCGCGTTCCCCACCAGCACCAAGACGGCTCTCACGCTGGTCCGCTCCGACCTGCGGGTGCTGACGTGCAACCCGACCGCCCCCGTCCCCGAGGGCTACAAGCGGGAGAAGCCGCTGGTCGAGCACTGCAGCCTCAGCGACTTCGTGAACGCCGAGGACGGATCGGGCAGCCCGAACCTGGAGACCCCCCAGGATCCGGGGGGCAAGGGCGAGAAGGCGGGCCAGCCGAAGGCGGGCAGCCTCGGGCTCCCGCGCGCCGACAGCATCGCCGAGCTGCGCGCGCTCGTGGGCAACAGCCTCGACTGCGAGAAGCACTTCTCGACCGACCCCGACGCCGTGGCGATCGAGTCGATCGACTACGCGCCGGTGGTGGAGGGCAGCGGCCTGGGCTGGGGCGTGACCGGCCGCGCCCTGTGCGGGCAGCCCGCGGCGGGGCAGCGCGCCCGCGACCTGAGCTGGCTGGACACCGTCGGGGACATGAAGCTGCTCCAGGCCAAGGCGAAGGCCGCGCAGCTGGCGGACTACAAGGACGACGGCAAGCTGAGGCAGACCGCGAGCCGGCTGCTCGTCGGGGAGAACATCGCCGTCGAGACCAACAGCCCGTCGTCCCGCCACGGCCTCTACCAGCTGCAGTTCCTGTACCTGAACTGCCTTCCCGGATTCTCCGCGCCGGCGGGCTACCGGCTGGAGAAGTCCCAGGTCGAGGGCTGTGTCCTGACCAACTACGAGCCGGACCACCCGCTCGGCTGAGCCGGAGGTGGACGCACCGCAGGGGCGGCCGGAGCTGTGTGCTCCGGCCGCCCCTCCGGGCGTTTCCGCCGCGTGCGGACGTACAGGCCCGGCCTGGTTCCGGCGGGCGTGCGGGCCGCAGGGCGGCGGGGGCAGTGGGCGGCAGGGGCAGCGGCGGGCGCCTCCGGCCGGTGACGGCTACTGCTTGTGGACGGCCCAGGCGTGCTGGATGACCAGGTCGGCCTTGAGCTCGGTGAGCTGGACCGCGACCGCCGACGGGGCGGTACCGCCGCGGCCGTTGCGGGAGGCCAGCGCGCCCTTGACGTCGAGGACGGTGCGGACCTCGGGGGTCAGGTGCTCGGAGATCTTCGCGAACTGCTCGTCCGTGAGCTCGTCCAGCTCGATGCCGAGCCCCTCGCACTCCTTGACGCACTCGCCGGCCACCTCGTGCGCCACCCGGAAGGGGACGCCCTGCTTGACCAGCCACTCCGCGATGTCGGTGGCGAGCGAGAAGCCCGCCGGGGCCAGCTCCTCCATCCGCTCCCGGTTGACGGTGAGCGTGGCCATCATGCCGGTGAAGGCCGGCAGCAGGACCTCAAGGGTGTCGCAGGAGTCGAAGACGGGCTCCTTGTCCTCCTGGAGGTCCCGGTTGTAGGCCAGGGGCAGCGCCTTGAGGGTCGCGAGCAGGCCCGTCAGGTTGCCGATGAGACGGCCGGACTTGCCGCGTGCCAGCTCCGCGATGTCCGGGTTCTTCTTCTGCGGCATGATCGACGAGCCGGTGGAGAAGGCGTCGTGCAGCGTCACGAAGGAGAACTCCTTCGTGTTCCAGATGATGATCTCCTCCGCGATCCGGGACAGGTTGATCCCGATCATCGCGGTGACGAAGGCGAACTCGGCCACGAAGTCCCGCGAGGCCGTGCCGTCGATGGAGTTGCCCACCGAGCCGCGCTCGAAGCCCAGCTCCGCGGCGACCGCCTCCGGGTCCAGGCCAAGCGAGGAGCCGGCCAGCGCGCCGGAGCCGTACGGCGAGACCGCGGTCCGCGTGTCCCACTGCCGCAGCCGCTCCGCGTCCCGGGACAGGGCCTGTACGTGGGCCAGTACGTGATGCGCGAAGAGCACCGGCTGCGCGTGCTGGAGGTGGGTGCGGCCGGGCATCGCCACGTCGGCGTGGCTCTCCGCGAGGCCGACCAGCGCGTCCTGGAGGTCGGCGATCAGACCGCCGATGATCCGGGCGTGGTCGCGCAGGTACATGCGGAAGAGCGTGGCGACCTGGTCGTTGCGGGACCGGCCGGCCCGCAGCTTGCCGCCGAGGTCGGCGCCGAGGCGCTCCAGCAGGCCCCGCTCCAGGGCGGTGTGCACGTCCTCGTCGGCGACGGTGCCGGTGAAGGAGCCGTCGGCGACGTCGGCCTCCAGCCGGTCCAGGCCGGCGATCATGCGTTCGAGCTCGTCGGCCGTGAGCAGGCCCGCCGTGTGCAGCACGCGGGCGTGGGCGCGCGAGCCGGCGATGTCGTACGGCGCGAGGCGCCAGTCGAAGTGGACCGACGCGGACAGCTTCGCGAGGGCCTCGGCGGGACCGTCGGCGAACCGGCCGCCCCAGAGCCGGACGTCACCAGCGTTGTTGCTGCTCACAGCTACTGCTCCTCAAAACTGCATGGGTGGATGGAGAACGGCCTCCCCGCCGCGGAGGTAACGGGGAGGCCGTCCGGGGCGGCGGGCGGCTCGGGCCGGTTCGCGCTCGGCCGCGGCGTTCGACGGCAAGCATAACTATGCACTGCTCTGCATGTTTCGTCAATCAAGGTCGGGCGGCCCACGCGTGACCAGGGCGGATATTCCGAGCCGCGAACTGCCGCCACCCGGCGCGGGGCCGGACGTCTGACTCACGGACCGTGGTGCGCGCATGCCGGTGGCATCCGGCGCAGTTCGACGGGGAGGCGGACAGGGCGGAGCTGGCGGACCTGCTGAAGCGGTCGGCGAAGCTCTTCGGCGACTACGGACTGGGGCTGCGGCGCGCCCGGTCGGGACTCAGGGCGTGAAATGCTCCGACACGTTCCGCACATGCGGGCCGATAATCGGCTCATGGGAAAGCTCTACGAACGCATAGACGGCAGGCTCCGCACATTCATCCAGGAGCAGCCTGTCTTCTTCACCGCGACCGCCCCCCTCTCGGGTGACGGCCACGTCAACCTGTCCCCCAAGGGCCGCGCCGGCACCCTCGTCGTGATCGACGAACAGCGGCTCGCCTACCTGGACTTCGGCGGAAGCGGCGCCGAGACCATCGCCCACGTCCGCGAGAACGGCCGGATCACCCTCATGTGGTGCGCCTTCAGCGGACCCCCGAAGATCGTGCGCATCCACGGCGAGGGCGAGGCGGTCTTCCGCGACGACCCGCGCTGGCCCGAGCTGATCGGCCTGTTCGGCGAGGCCGACGGGCCCGGCGCACGGGCGGTCATCCTGGTGCGCGCCCGCCGGATCGCCGAAGTCTGCGGGTACGCGGTCCCCTTCATGGAGTACCAGGGCGAGCGCACCCTCCATTCGGACTACCTCGCCCGCAAGACGGACGAGGAGTTCGCCGCGTACTGCGAGAAGAAGGACCACATCGCGACGAGCCTCGACGGCCTGCCTGCACTGCCCCTGCCCCTTCCTGCCCGTACCGTCTGACGTGTGCTGCGTACCGCTCTCGTCACCGGCTCGCTGATCGTCACCGCGCTGCTCCCGCACGGGGCCGCGCCCTCGCCCGGGCCCCTGCCCGCCCGTCTCGCCGACACCGGCGGCGGCAGTCAGCTGATCACCGCCGTCGCGCCCGCTCCGGGATCCACGACCGGCCGGGTGACCTGGTGGGACCGGTGGGCGGGGCGCTGGTACGAGGCCGGCAGCGCGCCCGCCCGCTTCGGGGCGGGCGGCCTCACCGAGGGCTCGACGCGTACGCAGGGCACCAGCACCACCCCGACCGGCCTGTACGAGCTGCCCTACGCCTTCGGCATCCGGCGGGCGCCCGCGGGGACGGCGTACGTCTACCGGCGGGTGAACGCGGACTCCTGGTGGTGCCAGGACAACGCGTCGGCCGCGTACAACCGCTGGGTGGAGCCGCTGCCCGCGGACTGCGCGCCGGGCGAGGCCGAGCACCTGGTCACCTACGAGAAGCAGTACGCGCACGCGCTGCTGATCGCCTTCAACTACGACCGGCCGGTGCGCGGCCGGGGTGCCGGGATCTTCCTGCACGTCAACGGCAAGGGGGCGACGGCGGGTTGCGTGTCGGTGCCCGAGCGGGACATGCGGAAGATCCTGCGCTGGGCGGACCCGGACCGGCGCCCGCACATCGCGATCGGCACACAGGACGGGCCGCTCGCCGTCACCCGTTACTAGGCTTTGCGAGGAGCGGACCCGGACTCGTCCTCGTCGGTGGCCCGGGACCGCTGCGCTCAGCCCTCCTTCTGCGCCAGCCTCAGGAGGTGGTCGGCGAGTGCCTGGCCGCCCGCCGGGTCACGGCTGATCAGCATCAGGGTGTCGTCGCCGGCGATCGTGCCGAGGATCTCGCGGAGCTCGGCCTGGTCGATGGCCGAGGCGAGGAACTGCGCCGCGCCCGGCGGGGTGCGCAGGACCACGAGGTTCGCGGAGGCCTCCGCCGAGATCAGCAGTTCCCCGGAGAGGCGCCGCATGCGCTCCTCCTTCGCGGACTCGCCGAGCGGGGCCTGCGGGGTGCGGAAGCCGCCCTCGCTGGGCACCGCGTAGATCAGCTCGCCGCCGGTGTTGCGGATCTTCACGGCGCCCAGCTCGTCGAGGTCGCGGGAGAGCGTCGCCTGGGTGACGCTCAGCCCGTCGTCGGCGAGCAGCTTCGCCAGCTGGCTCTGGGAGCGGACCGGCTGGCGGTTGAGGATGTCCACAATCCGGCGGTGACGCGCGGTGCGGGTCTGCGGGACGGCCTGCCCGCCGTGCTCGTTGTCCTGCGCCTGGCTCATCGTCGTCTCATTCTCCGGATCCGTCCCCGTGGGCTGCGTCGAGGATGCCGGGCAGCGCCCGGACGAACGCGTCCGCCTCGGCCTCGGTGAGTACGTACGGGGGCATGAGCCGTACGACGTCGGGGGCGGGCGCGTTGACCAGGAAGCCGGCGTCCTGGGCCGCTTGCTGCACCTTGGGTGCGAGCGGCTCGGTCAGCACGATACCCAGGAGCAGGCCGGCTCCCCTGACGTGGGATACCAGAGGGTGCCCCGCGGACTCGATCCCCGAGCGCAGCCGCTCGCCCCGCGCCTTGACCCGGTCGAGCAGGTCGGCGGCGGCGATGGTGTCGATGACGGCGAGGCCGGCGGCGCAGGCGACCGGGTTCCCGCCGAAGGTGGTGCCGTGCTGGCCGGGCCGCAGCAGGTCGGCGGTGGGCCCGAAGGCGACGGCGGCACCGATCGGGAGGCCGCCGCCGAGCCCCTTGGCGAGGGTGACGATGTCGGGCTCGACGCCTTCGTGGGCCTGGTGCTCGAACCACTGGCCGCAGCGGCCGATGCCGGTCTGGACCTCGTCGAGGACGAGCAGGGTGCCGGTGGCCCGGGTGATCTCGCGGGCGGCCGTGAGATATCCGGCGGGGGGCACGACCACGCCGTTCTCGCCCTGGATCGGCTCGATGACGACGAGCGCGGTCTCCTCGGTGACGGCGGCCCGCAGGGCCTCGACGTCGCCGTACGGGACGTGGGTGACGTCGCCCGGCAGCGGCAGGAACGGCTCCTGCTTCTTCGGCTGGCCGGTGAGCGCGAGGGCGCCCATGGTCCGGCCGTGGAAGCCTCCGTCGGTGGCGACCATGCGGGTCCGCCCGGTCAGCCGGCCGATCTTGAAAGCGGCCTCGATGCTCTCGGCGCCGGAGTTGCAGAAGAAGACCTTGCCGGGGCGGCCGAAGAGCTGGAGCAGCCGCTCGCCGAGCGCGATGACCGGCTCGGAGGCGAAGAGGTTGGAGACATGGCCGAGCGTGGAGATCTGCACGGTCACGGCCGTCACGATCGCCGGGTGGGCGTGGCCGAGGGCGTTGACGGCGATGCCGCCGACGAAGTCCGTGTACTGCTTGCCGTCGGCGTCCCAGACCTGGGCGCCCCGGCCGCGGACGAGGGCGAGGGCGGGCGTGCCGTAGTTGTCGGTCAGCGCGCCCTGCCACCGTGCGCCGTACTCCTGGTTGCCGGTGCCCTTCGTCATGCTGCTCCCCCTGGCTGTCGGTCGGGCACGACCATCGTGCCGATGCCGGAGTCCGTGAAGATCTCCAGCAGGATCGAGTGCGGGACCCGCCCGTCGAGGACGCGGGCGGTGCCGACGCCATTGCGTACGGCGTGCAGGCAGCCCTCCATCTTGGGCACCATGCCGCTGGACAGCTCGGGGAGCAGCTTCTCCAGCTCGCTGACGGTGAGCCGGCTGATGACCTCGTCGCTCTGCGGCCAGTCGGCGTAGAGGCCCTCGACGTCGGTGAGGACCATCAGCGTCTCGGCGCCGAGGGAGGCCGCGAGCGCCGCGGCCGCCGTGTCGGCGTTGACGTTGTAGACGTGGTGGTCGTCGGCGCTGCGGGCGATGGAGGAGATGACCGGGATCCGGCCGTCGGCCAGCAGTGCCTCGATGGCGCCGGTGTCGATGTCGGTGATCTCGCCGACCCGGCCGATGTCGATGACCTCGCCGTCGATCTCGGGGCTGTGCTTGGTCGCGGTGATGGTGCGGGCGTCCTCGCCGGTCATGCCGACGGCGAGCGGCCCGTGCTGGTTGAGCAGCCCGACCAGCTCGCGCTGGACCTGGCCCGCCAGGACCATCCGTACGACGTCCATGGCCTCCGGGGTCGTCACGCGCAGGCCGGCCTTGAACTCGCTGACCAGGCCCTGCTTGTCGAGCTGGGCGTTGATCTGCGGGCCGCCGCCGTGCACGACGACCGGCTTGAGGCCGGCCTGGTGCAGGAAGACGACGTCCTGGGCGAAGGCGGCCTTGAGGTCCTCGTCGATCATGGCGTTGCCGCCGAACTTGATGACGACGACCTTGCCGTTGTGGCGCCGGAGCCAGGGCAGTGCCTCGATGAGGATCTGCGCCTTGGGCAGGGCGGTGTGCTTGCGGGCGGTGCCGGGCTGGCCGGCCTTCTCGTCGCTCATGAGGAGTACGCGCTGTTCTCGTGGACGTAGTCGGCGGTCAGGTCGTTGGCCCAGATGACGGCGGACTCGCCGCCGGTGGACAGGTCGGCGGTGATACGGACCTCGCGGTCCTTCATCGACACCAGGTCGCGGTCCTCGCCGACCGAGCCGTTCTTGCAGACCCACACGCCGTTGATGGCGACGTTCAGCCGGTCCGGGTCGAAGGCGGCCTTGGTGGTGCCGATCGCGGACAGCACGCGGCCCCAGTTGGGGTCCTCGCCGTGGATGGCGCACTTGAGCAGGTTGTTGCGGGCGATGGAGCGGCCCACCTCGACCGCGTCGTCCTCGCTGGCCGCGCCGATGACCTCGATGCGGATGTCCTTGCTGGCGCCCTCGGCGTCGCCGATCAGCTGGCGGGCCAGGTCGTCGCAGACCGTGCGTACGGCCTCGGCGAAGTCCGCGTGGGCGGGCGTACGGCCGGACGCCCCGGAGGCGAGCAGCAGCACGGTGTCGTTGGTGGACATGCAGCCGTCGGAGTCGACCCGGTCGAAGGTGGTGCGGGTGGCGGAGCGCAGTGCCTTGTCGAGGGTGGGGCCGTCCACGTCGGCGTCGGTGGTGAGGACGACGAGCATGGTGGCCAGGCCCGGGGCGAGCATGCCGGCGCCCTTGGCCATGCCGCCGACGGTCCAGCCGTCCTGGGACACGGTGGCCGTCTTGTGCACGGTGTCGGTGGTCTTGATGGCGACGGCGGCGGCCTCGCCGCCGTCCTCGGACAGGGCCGCGGCGGCGGTCTCGATGCCGGGGAGCAGCTTGTCCATGGGGAGCAGGACGCCGATCAGGCCGGTGGAGGCGACCGCGACCTCGCCGGCGTTGTGCTCGCCGAGACCGTGTGCGTTGAGGGTGGCGGCGACCTTCTCGGCGGTGGCGTGGGTGTCCTGGAAGCCCTGGGGGCCGGTGCAGGCGTTGGCCCCGCCGGAGTTGAGGACGACGGCGCTGACGGTGCCGCCGCGCAGGACCTGTTCGGACCAGTGGACGGGCGCGGCCTTGACGCGGTTGGAGGTGAAGACGCCCGCGGCGGCGAGGCGCGGCCCGTTGTTGACCACGAGGGCCAGGTCCGGGTTGCCGTTGGCCTTGATTCCGGCGGCGATGCCCGCCGCCGTGAATCCCTGTGCAGCCGTAACCGTCACGGCGCGACTCCAATCGTCGAAAGCCCGAGCTGCTCGGGGAGCCCGAGGGCGATGTTCATGCTCTGCACCGCGCCGCCGGCGGTGCCCTTGGTGAGGTTGTCGATGGCGCTGACGGCGATGATCCGCCGGGCGGACTCGTCGTAGGCGACCTGGACGTGGACGGCGTTGGAACCGTGGACGGACTTGGTGGACGGCATCCGGCCCTCGGGCAGCAGGTGCACGAAGGCCTCGTCGGCGTACGCCTTCTCGTACGCGGCGCGCAGGGTCTGCGCGGTCGTGCCGGGCAGGGCCTTGGCCGAGCAGGTGGCGAGGATGCCGCGGGCCATGGGCACGAGGGTCGGGGTGAAGGAGACCGAGACGCGCTCCCCCGCGAGCGGGCTGAGGTTCTGCACCATCTCGGGCGTGTGCCGGTGGCCGCCGCCGACGCCGTACGGGGTCACGGACCCCATGACCTCGGCGCCGAGCAGGTGCGGCTTGAGCGCCTTGCCCGCGCCGGAGGTGCCGGTGGCGGCGACGATCACGGCCTCGGGCTCGGCGAGCTGGGCCTGGTAGGCCGGGTAGAGCGCGAGGGAGACGGCGGTGGGGAAGCAGCCGGGGACGGCGATCCGCTTGGCGCCTTCCAGTCCGGCGCGGCCGCCGGGGAGTTCGGGGAGCCCGTAGGGCCAGGTCCCGGCGTGCGGGGCGCCGTAGAAGGCGTCCCAGTCGGCCGAATCCTTGAGGCGGTGGTCGGCGCCCATGTCGACGACGAGGACCTCGTCGCCGAGCTGGGCGGCGACGGCGGCGGACTGGCCGTGCGGGAGGGCGAGGAAGACGACGTCGTGGCCGGCGAGCGCCTCGGGGGTGGTCGCCTCCAGGGTGCGGCCCGCCAGCGGCACGAGGTGCGGTTGCAGGGAGCCGAGGAGCTGTCCGGCGTTGGAGTTGCCGGTGAGGGCACCGATCTCCACCTCGGGGTGCGAGAGCAGCAGGCGCAGGACTTCTCCGCCCGCGTACCCGCTCGCTCCGGCCACCGCTACACGTACCGCCATCGGACCCTCCTCATCGATGGCATGACTATACGTATGTCCGCACGTTTATGCAATGCGGTGGATCCCGGGCGTCGGGCCGTCCCCCTGTCGACAGTACGGCCGCGGGCGCCCTCGGCCGTACTGGCCCGGCCGGGACCGCGCGGGCTCTTACGACGCGTTCAGGCCGGGGCCTGGAGGCATAGGTGCCACTGGCCGGACCAGCCCGTGAGGGTCATCGTCGACAGCGGCCGGACGTCCACGTTCCAGTAGGTCAGCGGGGGCGCCTTCAGGGCGTAGACAAGGGCGGCGCGGACCACGGAGGGTTCCGCCACGGCCACGATCGCGCCGCCGTCGTCCGCGGGCCGGGTGTCGAGCCAGCCGCCGATCCGGGAGATGAAGGCGAGCAGCGACTCCCCTCCGTGCGGGGCGGCCCGCGGGTCGCTGAGCCACTGGTCGACCGCCGCGGGCTCCTGGGCGGTCACCTCGGCGAGGGTCAGCCCCCGCCAGCGGCCCATGTCGCACTCGCGCAGCGCCGGCTGGGCCAGGGGCGCGTACCCGAGGGCCTCGCCCGTGGCCCGGCTGCGCGGGGTCGGCGAGCAGTAGCGCAACTCGGCCGCGCCCAGGGGTACGAGGCCCCGGGCGGCGGACTCGACGGCCCGCCAGCCGGCTCCGTCCAGCGGGCGGTCGTCGTCGAAGCGCTCGGCGAGCAGCGAGGAACTACGGGCTGCGGCGACAAGCGAGACCCGAACATGCATGCGGCGATGGTGGGCCGCGCACGGCGGCGGGTCAAGCGTCCGGAGCGTGCGGCTCCTCCCCCGGACCCGCCCGCAGGGGATGCCCTGCCGATCAGGCCGGGCTCGGCCCGCCCGGCGGGACACCTCCCATCCGCTGGACGGCCTCCACCAGTTCGGCCGGGCCGGAGACTCCGGCGAAGCTGAGCCGGACGTAGGGAGCGGGCGGTTCGGCGCAGAAGTAGGGGCGGCCGGGAGCCACCGCGACTCCGGCGCGCAGGGCCGCGGCCGCGAAGGCCGCGTCGTCACCGCCCCCGGCCATCCGGGCCCACAGCTGGTATCCGCCCGAGGGCAGGTGGGACACGGTCAGCCCGGGCATCTCCCGCCGCAGCGCGCCCGCGAGCACGTCCCGCCGGTGGCGCAGTTCGGCGGCCACGGTCCGCAGGTGGCGCGGCCAGGCGGGTGCGCCGACCAGTTCCAGTGCGGCCTCCTGGAGCGGCCGGGGCACGAAGAAGCTGTCCACCACCTGGATGGCCCGCAGGCGGTCGACCACCGGGCCCCGGGCCGCCAGGGCGCCGACCCGCAGGCTGGGCGAGGTGGCCTTGGTCAGGGAGCGGACGTGCACGACCACCCCGTCGTGGTCCTCGGCGGCCAGCGTCGCGGGCAGCGGACCGCAGTCGTCGTGGCCGAGGGCGCGGGCGTAGTCGTCCTCGACCACGAAGGCCCCGGCCGCCCGCGCGATCCGCAGCACCTCGGCCCGCCGCGCGGGCGCGAGGACCGCACCGGTGGGGTTCTGGAACAGCGGCTGGCACACGAACACGCGTGCGCCGCTCGCTTCGAAGGCGGCGGCCAGCAGCTCCGGCCGGACCCCCTCGGCGTCCACCGGGACGGGCACCGGGCGGCATCCGGAGGCGCGGGCGATGGCCAGCAGCCCGGGGTAGGTCGGGGACTCCACCAGGATCGGCGCCCCCGGCGGGGCGAGCGCCCGCAGGGCGGTGGTCAGCGCGCTCTGCCCGCCCGCGGTGACCAGTACGTCGGCGGCCCCGACGGCTCCGCCGATCTCGCGGGCGAACCAGTCGCGGAGCTCGGGCAGCCCCTCCATGGGCGGCCGGTCCCAGGCCCCGGGGCGCCGACCGGCCCGGGCGAGCGCCGCGGCCATGGCCCGCTCGGGCTGGATGGAGGCGTGCAGGTAGCCGCTGTTGAGGCCGATCACCGACGGCGGCGGCGCGGCCAGGCAGGCCAGCACCCCGGACGCGTCCACCGAGCGCGGCACGATCTCCCCGGGGGTCTCCGCGCTGAGGGCGACCTCCTGCCAGGAGGTGTCCCCGGCCGCGGGGAGCGGCGTACGCGGCGCGGCACGGAAGACGCCGGCGCCGGGCCGGGTGACGACGAGACCCTCGGCGGCGAGCTGCGCGAGGGCCCTGGAGACGGTGACCGGGCTGACGCGGTAGCGCTCGACCAGGGCCCGACTCGACGGCAGCTTTCCACCGACCGAGTAGCGGTCGAGCTCGGACCTCAGAGAATCGGCCAGCTCCACCACACTGCTACGCTCATACATGACAGCACAGAATAGCGCTACTCTCCCGGCCGCGATAGCGGTGAAGAATCCGCTGCTGCGCGGTACGGCCCTCGCCTCGCTCGGCGTCGTCGCCTTCTCGCTGACCTTCCCCGCCACCGCCTGGGGACTGGAGAGCTTCGGCCCCTGGTCGCTGGTGGCCCTGCGCAGCGTCCTGGCGGCCGCGATCGCGGGCGTCTTCCTGCTGGCCCGCCGGGCCCGCCCGCCGGCCCGCGAGCACTGGGCCGGCCTCGCCGTCGTCGCCGGTGGGGTGGTCGTCGGCTTCCCGCTGCTGACGACCCTGGCGCTGCAGACCTCCACGACCTCGCACGCCGCCGTCGTCGTCGGCCTGCTGCCGCTGACCACGGCCGCGCTGTCCGCACTGCGCACCGGCACCCGGCCCCCGAGGGCCTTCTGGGCCGCGGCGGTGGCGGGGGCCGTGGTGGTGCTCGGCTTCACCCTCGCGCAGAGCGGCGGCTCCCTCTCGGCCGGCGACGGCTACCTGTTCGCCGCCCTGCTGGTGTGCGCCGCCGGCTACACCGAGGGCGGGCGGCTCGCCCGTACGCTGCCGGGCTGGCAGGTGATCGGCTGGGCCCTGGTGCTGTGCCTGCCCCTCACCCTGGCCGGCTCCGCGCTCGGGCTCGCGTACGAGCCGGTGCACCTCACCGGCCACGGGCTGGCCGGGCTGGTCTGGGCGGCGGCCGGCTCCACCTTCCTCGGTCTGTACGTCTGGTACCGGGGCATGGCGGAGATCGGAGCGCCGCGGGCCAGCCAGCTCCAGCTCGCCCAGCCGCTGCTCACCCTCGTCTGGTCCGTGGCGCTCCTCGGGGAGCGGCTCGCCCCCGCCGCACCGGCCGCCGCCTGCGCGGTTCTCGTCTGCATCGCGGTGACCCAACGGGTCAAACAGCCCCGAAACGACCTAAACTGCTAGCACCGGATCGGAGCGCCACCGAGGAGGTCAGACATGCGAGCGACCGAGGGCGACCAGCTGGTGCAGCACGGCAGGATCGTCGGACAACCCGACAAGGTGGGCGAGATCACCCAGGTGCTCGGCGAGAACGGGACGCCCCCGTACCGGGTCCGCTTCCAGGACGGACACGAAGCGCTGATGGCTCCCGGACCCGACTGCGTGGTCCGCCACCCCGCGGAGACTCAGCACTGACTCACCGCGGCGGCACGGCCGAGCCGTAATGGTCGGCGACCACACGTGCCATCGCCCCGTTGGGGTCCGCGGCCACCTGCTTCGCCGAGAAGTAGACGTGGCCGCGGACCTCCGGGTATCCGCGGGCGAAGCGCACGTGCTTGGACAGCTCCGCCGGATCGCGCCAGGCCGCGGTGGGACTGTCGGCATCGCAGCGGTAGAGCCCCTCCCCCACGTACAGGGCCACGCCGGTGCCCGCGACGGTCCTGGCCCACCAGGGGACGAGCGTCGCGTAGTCGGCCGTCGGATGTCCGATGTGCCAGTAGGCCTGCGGCACGACGTAGTCGATCCAGCGCCGCCCGACCCACTTGCGGGTGTCCGCGTACAGGTCGTCGTACGCGGAGAGCCCGCGGGTCCGCGAACCGGCGGGGTCGCGGTCGGAGTTGCGCCAGATCCCGAAGGGGCTGATGCCGAACCTGACCGCGGGCCGCAGGGCGCGCAGCCGCTCGGACATCTCACGCACCAGGGTGTCGGTGTTGTTGCGGCGCCAGGCCGCCCGCGACGAGAAGCCGCCGCCGTGCTCCTCGTAGGCCGCGTCGTCGTCGAAGTACTCGCCGGCCACCGGGTAGGGGTAGAAGTAGTCGTCCCAGTGGACCGCGTCCAGCGGGTAGCGGGTGACCGCGTCGAGCATGGCGTCCTGCACGAACCGCCGCACCTCGGGCACCCCGGGGTTGTAGTAAAGCTTCCCGCCGTACTCGACGGCCCAGCCGGCCTGACGCGCCGGGTGCTCGGGCACCAGCCGGTCGAAGTCGGCATGGTTGGCCACCCGGTACGGGTTGAACCAGGCGTGCAGCTCCAGACCGCGGGCGTGCGCCTCGGCGACGGCCGTGCCCAGGGGATCCCAGCCCGGATCGACCCCCTGCTCCCCCGTGAGCCACTGCGACCAGGGCTCGTACGGGGACGGCCACAGCGCGTCGGCCGCGGGCCGGACCTGCAGGATCACGGCGTTGAGCCGGCGGCGCACGGCGGTGTCGAGGAGGGCGAGCAGCTGCCCCCGCTGCGTCGCCGCGGACAGCCCGCTGCGCGAGGGCCAGTCCACGTTCGAGACGGTGGCGATCCACATGCCCCGGAACTCGGGGGTTGCGGCGCCGCTGCCGACGGCGCCGCCGCCGAGGGGCGGTCCGGAGCTCCGCGGCCCGGCGAAGGCCGGTCCCCCCGTTGCGGCGGCGATCACCGCCGCCGCTCCTGCCAGCAGTGCCCGCCTGCCGATGTGCGCCATGTGACGACTCCGTTCCGCTGAGTGACGATGCGAGGTGTCCGCTCAGCATGCCCGCCCCGGCCCGCCGCGCCGCGCAAGGTCGGGAGTAACGTCGGGGGGCGTGGCGGGCGCCGGAATCGTACGGGGGACCCGCCGACGGATGAGCTGCGAAAGGCACGAAGTGACTGACCTCCCTTCCGACATCACACGGGTCGGCGTAGTGGGCTGTGGCCAGATGGGCGCTGGTATCGCCGAGGTGTGCGCCCGAAGCGGCCTTGAGGTCAAGGTCGCCGAGACCACCGGCGAAGCCCTGGAGATCGGCCGTACCCGGCTGCACAACTCCCTGACCAAGGCCGCCGAACGCGGCAAGATCACCGAGGAGGAGCGGGACGCCACCCTGGCCCGCCTCACCTACACCACCGACCTCGGCGAGTTCGCCGACCGCGACCTCGTCATCGAGGCCGTCGTCGAGAACGAGCAGGTCAAGACCGAGATCTTCCAGGTCCTCGACCAGGTGATCACCCGCCCGGACGCGATCCTCGCCTCCAACACCTCCTCGATCCCGCTGGTCAAGCTGGCCGTCGCGACCTCGCGGCCCGACCAGGTCATCGGCATCCACTTCTTCAACCCGGCCCCCGTGCAGAAGCTCGTCGAGCTGATCCCGGCGCTGACCACCGGCGAGGAGACCATCAAGCGGGCAGAGGCCCTGGTGCGGGACGTGCTCGGCAAGCACGCGGTCCGCGCCCAGGACCGTTCCGGCTTCGTCGTCAACGCGCTCCTCGTCCCCTACCTGCTGTCCGCGATCCGGATGTTCGAGTCGGGCATCGCGAGCCGCGAGGACATCGACAACGGCATGGAGCTGGGCTGCGCCCACCCTATGGGTCCGCTGAAGCTGTCCGACCTCATCGGTCTGGACACCATCGCCTCCATCGCCGACTCGATGTACGCGGAGTACAAGGAGCCGCTGTACGCCGCTCCCCCGCTGCTCCAGCGGATGGTCGACGCCGGCCGCCTGGGCCGCAAGACGGGCGCGGGCTTCTACCCCTACGGCTGACCGCCCGGGTGAGGCGGTGCCCCCTCCGGCGGTGACCCTCCAGGGCATGCCTCGCCGATCATGCCGGGCGCGATCGACAGGACACCCCCTACCGGCCGAGCCGCAGGTGGTGCAGCAGGAGCAGCCCGGCCGCCATGTTGGCGGCCGGGATCTCCCCGTCCGCGATCATGTCGGGCACCAGCTTCAGGGGGACCCACTCCCGGCGCGACGACTCGAAGTCGTCCTCGGGGAGGCCGGTGTAGGTGGCCCCGTCCGCCCAGTACAGGTGGTGGCGGGCGTCGGTCAGCCCGTTGGACGGCTCGACGGTCATCAGGTGGTGGAGGGGGCCGGGCCGCCAGCCCGACTCCTCCTCCATCTCGCGGGCCGCCGCGGCGGCGATGTCCTCACCGTCCTCGACCACCCCGGCGGGCAGTTCCCAACCCCAGCTGTCGGTGATGAAGCGGTGCCGCCAGAGCAGCAGCACCTCGTTGGCCTCGTTGACGGCCGTGGCCACGGCCACCGGACGCAGCCGGATCACGAAGTGGTCCAGGTGTCGGCCGTCGGGAAGTTCCACATCGGCGAGATTCACGTCGAACCAGCGGTTCTTGTACACAGTCTGCTCACTCAGGTTCGTCCACTGCACGGCTGTGCCACCTTCCGTTGGAGTAGGTGGCAAACATCGCAGCAGCTGCCTTGTCACAGCGGAACGCGCAGCGCCCCGTCGATGAGCCGCACGGTCTCCTGCGCGTCCGAACAACCGCTGGTCAGAAGTTGTTCGCGGACCACCCGAAGCCGGTCGCGCAACCGCAGCGACTCCATCCCCCGGGCCCGCTCGGCCATCTCGGCCGCGCCCGCCGCGGCCCGGTCCGCCTCTCCCTGGCGGAGCTGGATCTCGCAGAGCATCGCCAGCCGGTGCACCCGCCCGCGGTCGTGCGCGGGGGTGCCGACAGCGGCGGCCGCCTGGACCCGCGCCGCCTCCAGATCCCCCAGGCTGAGCAGTGCCTCGGCGACCTGGACGTTGACGAGGCCGGGCTGTACGTAGCCGGTCTCGTCCGGTTCGCTGCCCGGGCGGATCCGCGCGGCGGCCCTCTCGGCACCGCGGATGCACGCCAGCGCGGCCTGCACGTCGCCGAGTTGGGCGTAGGCCTTGGCCTGCATGGCGTGCAGGTCGGCGGCGAGCGCCGCAGTGGTGTGCCGGCCGGCGGCGCGCAGCGCGGCCTCGGCGAAGGCGACGGCCTGGCGGTACTCCCGCAGGTGCAGGCACTGGTTGACGATCAGGGCGATCACGTACGCCCCGAGCCCCCGGTCCCCGCTCGCCTTGGCCAGCCGCAGCGCCTGGTGGAAGTAGCGCTGGGCCAGTCCGTGCGCGTCGGAGTCGTACGCGCAGATCCCCGCCACCGCCACCAGGGAGCCGGAGGCCCGGTGCAGCCGGCGGCCGAGGTCGTCGGGGTAACTGCCGCGCAGCATCGGCGCGGTCTCGGTGCCGAGGAAGCGGACGATCCGGTCGCGGGTGGCCATGCCGCCGGCCCGGCGGTACATCAGCTCGTAGTGGGCGCGGGCGGCCTTGAGGATCTCGACGTGCTCGGGGCCGATCCGGTTCGGGCCGTCGCGCGAGACGTCGGCGTCCTCGGGCGGGTTCTCCCATTCCCAGACCGGGATGACGGCCGGGGTGCCGGTCACCGCCTCGGCGGTGAGCAGTTGGGGCCGGGCCTGCCCGTCGGAGCGCCACAGGGCCGCGGCCCGGTCCACGAACCCGCTGAGCGGGGAGGCGTGCAGGGAGACCGGGTGGTCCGGCACCCCGAGGCCGATGTCGTCCAGGCCGACGGGCCGCCGCAGCCGGCCTCCGAGCACCTCGCAGATCAGGTCGGGGACCTGGCCGCGCGGGCGCTGCCCCTTCAACCACCGGGCCACGGCGGTGTGTTCGTAGCGCAGGGCCAGCCCCCGGGTGCGCCCCGCCTGGTTCACGTGGGCGGCGAGCCCGGCGTGGGACATACCCGCCTCGGCGAGGAGTGCGTCGAGCAGGACATTGGGCTGCATGGGCCGCTCCCGGAGCTCGTCGGTATCAGGCTAGTGGGTGCGCGTTCACACGGGGTGTACTGCATTCAACTCACACAGGGTGTACTGCGTTCGATGCACACAGGGTGCATCCCATTCACACAGGGTGTGAACCGAGTACGCGCATAAATGCGATCCGCACTCTGCCGCACGGACCCCTGGACGCGCTTGACTGAAGACCCTCGCCAAGAGGAGCTCGGGTCGTCGGCTCCCCCTCGTACAGTGCGACGACCCGTCACCGCGCCGCCCGTCCTGCTGTCTGCCCGACACTCCATGGCAGGCGGGCGGCGCCTCCCGGTTCCGTCGGCGCCCGGTTGGTCGCCGGGCCCCGGCAGCGGACCGGACCGGACGCGCGCCGGGCCCCTCCACCGGGCCCGGCGTGCGTGGGTCGAAGCCGTCGGCGAGCCGCCCGCCCGGGTACCGCGACAGGGCCGCGTACGCCCGCGACCAGCCGCGCGGGCGTGAGCGGTACTCTGCGAGGACGCTGGCGCAGGGGGAAGAACCGCCCGCCGCCGTCACGGGGGTCCTCGGCCCCGCCGGTGTGCGGGACGACGCCCTCCCGGGCCCGGCGCACCTGGGTCATCTCCCGCGTGATCATCCGTAGGTCTCCCCTCCGGCCGGACCGATTGTGTCGAGCGGCCGACGGCCCCCGACACGGGCGCGGAGGTTCTCACCCGAATGAGTGAGGGGCCTATCCGGTACCGGATAGGCCCCTCACCAGGCCTCGAACGGGTCCGAGGACCGCGCGGCTACGCGCCCCGGAGCACCGCCCCGGTCCGCTCGCCGGCGAGCGCCACCGCCGCGTCGCGCGCGGCCGTGGACTCCTCGGCGGTCAGCGTGCGGTCGCTCGCCCGGAAGCGCAGCGCGTACGCCAGGGACTTCTTGCCCGCGCCGACCTGCTCACCGGTGAACACGTCGAACAGGCGCAGCGACTCCAGGAGTTCGCCCGCGCCCTTGCGCAGGGCGGCCTCCACCGAGGCCGCAGGAACGGACGCGTCGACGATCAGCGCGACGTCCTGGGTCGCCACCGGGAAGGAGGAGATCCGGGGCGCCTGGACGGCCTCTCCGCCGGCCGCCGCGAGGCGGTCCAGGTCGAGCTCCATCGCGCTGGTGCGGGCCGGCAGGCCCATCGCCTTGACCACCCGCGGGTGCAGCTCGCCGGCGTGGCCGATGACCTGCTCCACACCGTCGACGGTGACGACCAGCTCGGCGCAGCGGCCCGGGTGCCAGGGGCCGTACTGGCCCTGGCGGACGACGAGCTCCGTACCGGCCTCGACGGCCAGCGCGCGGGCGGCCTGGACGGCGTCGGCCCAGTCGGCCGGGCGGCCCTTGCCCCACCAGCCGGCCTGCTCGCGGGCACCGGCCAGCACGACCGCGGCGTACCGCGGCTGCGCGGGCAGCGCCGCGTCCAGGGTGGCGACCTCCTCGTCGGTGGGACGCCGGTCGACGGGCAGCCGTACGGCGACACCCGGCCGGGCGGCGGCCCGGAAGACCGAACCGGTCTCGAAGAGTGCGAGGTCGTGGCTGCCGCGGCTGTCGTTACGGCGCAGCGCACCGAGCAGACCCGGCAGCAGCGTGGTGCGCAGCGCCGGCTCCTCGTCGGAGAGCGGGTTGACCAGCTTGACGACCTGGCGGGCGGCGTCGTGCGCCGGCAGCTGGAGCTGGTCGAAGACGCCCTCGCCGAGGAACGGGTAGCTCAGGGCCTCGACGTAGCCGGCGCCGGCCAGCGCGCGGCCGACCCGGCGGTGCAGCTGCTGCCGGGCGGTCAGACCGCGGCCGGAGGGCACCTGCGGCAGGGTCGACGGGAGGTTCCCGTAGCCCTCCAGCCGGATGACCTCTTCGGCGAGGTCGTTGGGCGCGGCGAGGTCGGGCCGCCACGACGGCAGCGTGACGACGAGCTCGTCCTGGCCGTAGACGTCGCAGCCGATCTCCTGGAGGCGGCGCACGACGGTCTCCCGGCCGTAGTCCATGCCCGCGACCCGGTCCGGGTGGTCGGCGGCCATCGCGATGGTGCGCGGCGCGCCCGGGGCGACGACCTCGGTGACGCCGGCCTCGGCGGTGCCGCCCGCGAGGAGCACGAGCAGGTCGACGGTCCGCTGGGCGGCCGCGGCGGCGGCCAGCGGGTCGACGCCCCGCTCGAAGCGCTTGGAGGCCTCGGAGGAGAGCTTCATGCGGCGCGCGGTGCGCGAGATCGACACGGAGTCGAAGTGCGCGGCCTCGATGACCACGTCGGTGGTCCCGGTGACGGCGCCGGTCTCCGGGTCGGTGACGGAGTCGGCGATCTCGGTGTTGGCGCCGCCCATCACACCGGCGAGACCGATCGGCCCGCTGTTGTCGGTGATCACCAGGTCCTCGGCGTCGAGCGTGCGCTTGACCCCGTCGAGGGTGGTGAACTTCTCGCCCTGCTCGGCACGGCGGACGCCGATGGTGCCGTCGATCCGCGAGCGGTCGTAGGCGTGCAGCGGCTGGCCCAGTTCGAGCATCACGTAGTTGGTGATGTCGACGGCGAGCGAGATCGGGCGCATGCCGGCCTTCTGGAGGCGGCGCTGGAGCCAGATCGGGGAGCGGGCCTCGGGGTCGAGACCGGTCACGGTGCGGGCGGTGAAGCGGTCGCAGCCGGCCGGGTCGTCGATCTTGACCGGGTAGCCGTACGAGTTCGGCCCGGGCACGTCGAGCAGCGCCGGGTCGCGCAGCGGCAGGCCGTAGGCGGTGGCCACCTCGCGGGCGATGCCGCGCAGGGACATGCAGTAGCCGCGGTCCGGGGTGACGTCGATGTGCAGCACCTCGTCGACGAGCTGGAGCAGCTCGATCGCGTCGGTGCCGGTCTCGTGCTCCGGCGGCAGCACGATGATGCCGTGCGTGCCGTCGTCGCCCATGCCGAGCTCCTCGCCGGAGCAGATCATGCCGTGCGAGGTCTTGCCGTACGTCTTGCGCGCGGCGATCGCGAAGTCGCCGGGCAGGACGGCGCCGGGCAGGACCACGACGACCTTGTCGCCGACGGCGAAGTTCCGGGCGCCGCAGACGATCTCCTGGGGCTCGCCGGTGCCGTTGGCGGCGCCGACGTCGACCGTGCAGAACCGGATCGGCTTGCGGAAGCCCTCGAGCTCCTCGATGGTCAGCACCTGGCCGACGACGAGGGGGCCCTTGAGCCCGGCGCCGAGCTGCTCGACCGTCTCGACCTCAAGACCGGCGTCGACGAGCTTGGCCGCGACGTCGCGACCGGTCTCACCCGCGGGGAGGTCGACGTACTCCCGCAGCCACGAAAGCGGGACCCGCATCAGATCTCCATCCCGAAAGGCCGGGTGAAACGAACGTCACCCTCGACCATGTCTCGCATGTCTTCAACGTTGTGACGGAACATCAGCATCCGCTCGATGCCGAAGCCGAAGGCGAACCCGCTGTACTTCTCGGGGTCCACACCGCAGGCGGTGAGCACCTTCGGGTTGACCATGCCGCATCCGCCCAGTTCGATCCAGCCCTCGCTGGAGCAGGTACGGCACGGGCGGTCGGGGTTGCCCACCGACTCGCCGCGGCACACGTAGCACTGCATGTCCATCTCGGCGGACGGCTCGGTGAACGGGAAGAAGTGCGGGCGCAGACGGGTGGTGGTCTCCTCGCCGAACAGCTCCTTGACCATGTGGTCGATGGTGCCGCGCAGGTCCGCCATGGTCAGGCCCTCGTCCACGGCGAGCAGCTCGACCTGGTGGAAGACCGGGGTGTGCGTCGCGTCGAGTTCGTCGGTGCGGTACACCCGGCCCGGGCAGACGATGTAGACGGGCGGCTTGCGCTCCAGCAGCGAGCGCGCCTGCACCGGGGAGGTGTGGGTGCGCAGCACCACGCCGGACTCGTCGCCCTCGGTGCCCTCGGGCCCCTGGACGAAGAAGGTGTCCTGCATCTGGCGCGCCGGGTGGTCGGGCGTGAAGTTGAGGGCGTCGAAGTTGAACCACTCCGCCTCGACCTCGGGCCCTTCGGCGACCTCGTACCCCATGGCGACGAAGATGTCCGCGACGCGGTCCATCAGCGTGGTCAGGGGGTGCCGGGCGCCGGCGGGGACGCGGTCGTACGGCAGCGTGACGTCCACCGCCTCCTCGACCAGCACCCGCTCGTCGCGCTCGGCCTCAAGCGCGACGGTGCGGGCCCCGAAGGCCTTGTTCACGGCGCCGCGGGCCTGGCCCACGCGCTTGCCCGCCTCGGCCTTCGCCTGCGGCGGCAGGGCGCCGATCTCGCGGTTGGCGAGCGCCAGGGGCGAGCGGTCGCCCATGTGCGCGGTCTTCGCCTCGCGCAGCGCGTCGAGGTCGCCGGCGGACGCGAAGGCGGCGAGCGCCTCGTCCCGCATGCGCTCGATCTCTTCCGGTTTCAGTGCCTCGACCTCGACAGGGTCGTACGACTTGTTCGGTGCCGACATCTCTTCCCGTACTTCCGATGGCTGGCTGGTGGGTCCCCGTACGACACGATCAGACCGATCGAGCAGAGACACAAAGGTGCCAAAGGACGAGTCTAAAGGTCGCCGGGGGTCAAGGAGCCCGTGGGCCGCCCGGTGAGACGCTCCGCAGGACTACTGCGTGAGGTAGGCCGGGGCGCTCACGGGCAGGATAAATCGGAACTCGGCGCCGCCGCCGGGGCCGCGGCCGACCGTGATGGTGCCGCCGTGCGCCTCCACGATGCCCTTGACGATGTAGAGGCCCAGGCCGGTGCCGCCGCGCTTGCTCCCCCGCCAGAAGCGGGTGAAGACGCGGGCCATCGATTCCTCGGGGATCCCGGGGCCTTCGTCGGACACGGTGACGGCGGTTCCCTTCTCATGCGGCGATACCCCGATGGTGACCGTTCCCTCGCCGTGGCGCACCGCATTTTCGAGGAGGTTGCCGAGGATCTGGTCGATCTTGTCGGGATCGGCCCACAGGTCGGGGAGCGGGCGGCTGATGCTGACGAGGAACCGCTCGGGGGCCTGGCCGTTCGCGGTGAGCGCCTGGACGTGCCGGCCCACCGCGGTGGCGATGTCGACCGGCTGGCGGCGGACCTCCAGGCGGCCGGAGTCGATGCGCGAGATGTCGAGGAGCTCGGCGATCAGGCGGGTGACGCGGTTGGCGTCGGCGTCGACGGTCTCCAGCATCAGCCGCTTCTGGTCGTCGGTGAACCGCTCCCACTTGGCCAGGAGGGTCGCGGTGAAGCCCTTGACGGAGGTCAGCGGAGAGCGCAGCTCATGGGCGACCGTGGCGATCAGCTCGGCGTGGCTGCGTTCGGTGCGGCGGCGGGCCTCGGTGCCGCGCAGGGTGACGACGAGGCGGCGCACCGGGCCGGTGGGGTGGGTGCGGATGTAGCTCGCGGAGACGAGCACCTCGCGGCCGCCCGGTAGCAGCAGGTTCCGCTCGGGCTGGCCGCGGCGGGTGGCGAGGCCCCCGTACGGGTCGGTCAGCGCCCACCAGCGGCGGCCTTCGAGGTCCTCCAGCGGGAGGGCCCGGTCGATGGGGGCGCCGAGGGCCTGCTCCGGCGCGAGTGCGGTGATCCGCGCGGCGGCCGCGTTGAAGCAGACCACCCGACCGGTGTGGTCGGCGACGACGAGCCCGTCGGGCAGGTAGTCGGGGTCGACAGCGAAGCCCGGGCCGACGCCCGCGCCGGGGGCCTCGGCGGCCGCCTGGGCGGCGCGGACCGGGCGGGCGGCGGAGCCGGCGCCGCGCGCGCGGGCCGAGTCCACGGCCTGCGGTGGTACCCCGCACAGCCCGTCGGCGGCCGCGGCCGGGGGTTCGGGGGCGTCGCGGAACCGCTCCTCGGCCGCGGCAGCGGTCCCAGGTGCGCTGTTCGTGCCGACGGTCATGTCCGTCATGTCCCCGTACCCCACATCTCCGAGTAGCGCCGTGGGCCCCCCGGGCCGCCACACTACTAGCTGGGGGTCACGGAGCGGCACCCTCCGGGCGCCCGCTGTGCTCGCGCGGACGCGTAGAGACACACGGCGGCGGCCGTCGCCAGGTTCAGACTCTCCGCCTTCCCGTGGATCGGGACCCGCACGACGGCGTCCGCGAGGGCCCGGGTCTCCTCCGGCAGGCCCCAGGCCTCGTTGCCGAAGACCCAGGCGGAGGGCCCGCCCATGGTGCCCGCGTCCAGTTCTGCGTCGAGGTCGTCCTCGCCGGCGCCGTCGGCCGCGAGGATCCGTACGCCGGCCGCGCGCAGCCCATGGACGGCCAGCTCCACCGGAACGCCGACGGCGACCGGGAGGTGGAAGAGGGAGCCCACGGAGGCCCGTACGGACTTGGGGTTGTAGAGGTCCACGGAGGCATCGGTGAGCACGACCGCGTCGGCGCCGGCGGCGTCCGCGCAGCGCAGCACCGTACCGGCGTTGCCGGGGTCGCGGACGTGCGCGAGGACCGCGACGAGCTTGGGTCCGGCCTTGAGGATCTCCTCGAACGGGGAGTCGAGGAAGTGGCAGACCCCGACGAGGCCCTGCGGGGTGACGGTCTGGGAGACCTCGGCGAGCACCTCGTCGGAGGCGTAGTGCACGCGGGCGCCCGCGTCCAGGGCCGCGCCGATGATCTCGGAGTAGCGCTCTGCGGCCTCGACGGTGGCGAACAGCTCGATCAGGGTCGGCTCTCCCGTGGGGCCGCGGTGCTCGACGGCCTCACGGACCGCCTGGGGGCCCTCAGCGATGAACCGGCGCTCCTTGGTGCGGAAGTTGCGCCGCGCCAGTCGCCTGGCGGCGGCCACCCGCGGGGATCGGGGGGAGATCAGCTCGGCGGGGTGACCCAGGTCAGCCATGGTCTGTGCGGTTCTCTCTCGGGGTGCGGGCGCCCGGGGCGCGACGGTGCGGGGAAAGCACTCGGACCCGCAGGCGCATCGCCTGCGGGTCCGAGGATGCCGACCGCTCATGCGGCCGGCCAGGCCTTACGCGGCGGCCTTGGGGGCGTTGACGTCGGCCGGGAGCGCCTTCTGCGCGACCTCGACGAGCGCGGCGAACGCGTTGGCGTCGTTGACGGCCAGCTCCGCGAGGATCTTGCGGTCCACCTCGATGTTGGCGGCCTTCAGACCCTGGATGAGGCGGTTGTACGTCATGCCGTTCTGGCGGGCAGCGGCGTTGATGCGCTGGATCCACAGCTGACGGAAGTCGCCCTTGCGCTTCTTGCGGTCGTTGAAGTTGTAGACCAGCGAGTGGGTGACCTGCTCCTTGGCCTTGCGGTACAGGCGCGAACGCTGACCGCGGTAGCCGGAGGCCGCCTCGAGGATCGCCCGGCGCTTCTTGTGGGCGTTTACTGCCCGCTTGACGCGTGCCACTTTTTAACTCCTTGTAGCGGGGCCGTGGGTGTCTTCACACGACCCGGAAATTCGATGGGGTCCCGGTCTCGACATGCATCCGCTCCCGGCAGGGGGAGCGGAGGATGTCAGATGCCGAGAAGCTTCTTGATCTTCGCGGCGTCGCCGGGAGCCATCTCCGCGTTGCCGGTGAGGCGGCGGGTGACACGGGACGACTTGTGCTCGAGCAGGTGGCGCTTGCCGGCGCGCTCGCGGAGCACCTTGCCGGAGCCGGTGACCTTGAAGCGCTTCTTGGTACCGCTGTGCGTCTTGTTCTTCGGCATGGCGCCGTTATCTCCTCGTCGGTGGCGCTCCCTCGCCGGTCCGGTCCGGACCGGCGTGTGGGAGCGTCATGTTGTGTAGGTGATTCGAGACAGGTGCCTCGGAATCAGGCCTCGGCGTTCGCCTCACCGGCGTCGGCCTCGGTGACCTCGGCATCCTTGGCGTCCGTCGCCTCGACCGGGGCGGCCTCCTCGGAAGGAGTCGCCTCGTCGGCAGCGGCGGCACCCTGGCGCTCGGCCTTGCGGGCGGCCTGCGCCTCGCGGGCTTCGGCCATCGCCTCGGTCTTCTTCTTGTGCGGACCGAGGACCATGATCATGTTTCGGCCGTCCTGCTTCGGGTTCGACTCGATGAAGCCGAGCTCCTCGACGTCCGAAGCGAGACGCTGCAGCAGTCGGTAGCCGAGTTCCGGCCTGGACTGCTCGCGACCGCGGAACATGATCGTGATCTTGACCTTGTCGCCCTGCTTGAGGAACCGAACGACGTGACCCTTCTTGGTGTCATAGTCGTGCGGGTCGATCTTCGGCCGGAGCTTCATTTCCTTGATGACCGTGTGCGCCTGGTTCTTGCGCGCCTCACGGGCCTTCATGGCCGACTCGTACTTGAACTTGCCGTAGTCCATGAGCTTGCAGACCGGCGGGCGTGCGGACGCCGCGACCTCGACCAGGTCGAGGTCGTACTCCTGCGCGAGCTCAAGCGCCTTGGCAAGCGGCACGATGCCGACCTGCTCGCCGCTGGGACCGACGAGTCGTACCTCGGGAACGCGAATCCGGTCGTTGATGCGGGGCTCGGTGCTGATGGATCCTCCTCGGTAGCACCACACGACTGCCTGGCAGACAGCCGCTGACGTGTATTTCCGTCAGACCGACCACAGCGGGAGAATGAAAAAAGCCCCGCCGGGCACAGGCAGGGGCTCCAAGACAACCGGAGCACCGCCGCATGCGAAGACGCGGGGCGCAGACTCGGGCGGCTTTCCATCGTCCGTACGGAACGATGGATGCCGCCTGACCGGTGACCCGCCGCCCCGGAAGGCGGTCAGGTGGGAGAACGGAGCCTCCACTTGTGGGCCGGACACCACAGCATCCGGCCGGTCGATGTACATACTAGCACCCGCGTTGCAAGCCCGCCGCACGGCATATCGTGGTCCGCATGACTGACGCGACGCCCTCCACCTCCACCGAAACCACTGCCGACGGCACCCCCGACTACGACGCCATGACCCGCGACATCGCGGACGTGCCCGCCGTCGAGGTGATCACCACGGTGGCCGTGCACCTGCTGAGCGCCGCGGCGGTCAACCTGGGCCTGGACAAGCCGGACTCCGAGCACAAGGACCTCGACGAGGCCCGCAAGCTGATCACGGCCCTCGCCGGCCTGGTCACCGCGAGCGCCACCGAGATCAGCTCCTTCCACGCCGCCCCGCTGCGCGACGGCCTGAAGTCGCTCCAGCTGGCCTTCCGCGAGGCCTCGATCGTCCCGGACGAGCCGGGCCAGGGCCCGGGCGAGAAGTTCACCGGCCCCGTCTTCGGCTGATCCCCGCTGCGGGACACCACGCAGGAGGGGCGGGCCGTGCCTGATGTCACGGCCCGCCCCTCCTGCGTCGTTCAGCGGGTGAAGAGCGGCTCGCCGGGCGGGGACGGGGCGTCCGACGGCAGCAGTGCCAGGTTCAGGCCCCGCACCAGGCGGGCCCTCAGCGTGGTGTCCGCCGCCAGGGCCTCCGCGACCCGGCGGGCCGCGGCGGGGGCCTGGGCACCGGCGGCCGGCACGATCGCGAGGATCCCGTCGGCGTCCGCGCCGCCCGGCCCGAGGTGGGCGCGGAGCACGTCGGGCTCGGCGGACACGACCGCCCGTACGGCCTCCCGTACGGCGGGGTCGGCCAGCGGGTCGGTGTCCGTGCGGCCCTCGGCGAGCGCGAGCAGCGCGGGGCCGGTCAGCTGGTAGGCGACCGGGCCGGCCAGGTCCAGCACCACCGTGTCGGCCTTCTCGTGCGCGGCGGCCGCCAGCGCCTGGTGCAGCGGTACGGCCACCGGCCGGGCGGCCGGGTCCCAGAGCGCGAGCGAGGCCGTAGAGGTGAAGGCGGGCAGGGCCAGCCGGTCGCCCGCCCGCAGGGTCGGGACGGCCATGTCGCTGGTCTTCTCCCGCTTGAGGCCGGTCTCGGGGTCGGTCTCCACCTCACCGAGCACGGCGACCACCGGGACCAGCAGCCGGGCGCCCCCCAGCGCCGCCAGGACCCGCGGCTCCTGCGTGCGGTCCTCGGCCCAGGCGGCGAGGGCCGCGGTCAGCTCGGGATCGGCGGAGCCGTCGTCGTCGGAGAAGCCCGGGTCGGGAATGTTCTTGTTCGCCATGTTCGCCACAGTTACCCGACCCTACTGTGCCGGGTACGCGCCTACTGTGCCGGGTACGCGTCGCGGTCCCGGGGACCCCGGCGCGGGCGCCGGGCCAGTACGGCGGCCAGGACGAGCAGCCCCGCCCCGGCCACCGCGGCGGCCGGGGCGCCGAGCCGGGCGCCCCGCTCGGGCCGGCGGACCGGCTCGGGGCCCGGGCCGAAGTAGCGGCTCGCGGCCGCGGCCGGAGCGGGCACCGCGGCCTCCGCCCGCATCGCCTCCGCGACCTGGAGTGCGGCGGCGGGATCCACCGTTCCGTGTCCGCGGGCGTCGTCGCGGCCGCCGGCCGGGGAGTCGGAGGCGGTGTCCTCCAGCAGCTTCTTGATCTGGGCCGGGGAGAGGTCGGGGTACGCGGCCTTGACAAGGGCCGCCGCGCCGGAGACGAAGGCCGCGGCGGCGCTGGTGCCCCAGCCCTCGTAGTAGGAGCGGTCGGGGTCGGCGATGACGACGTCGACGCCGGGGGCGCTCACGGTCGCGTACCAGTTGCGCGTGGAGAACTTGGCCTTCCGGCCGCGGCGGTCGACCGCGGTCACGGCGATGACCCCCGGATAGGCGGCGGGATACGAGAGGCGGTCGCCGGACTCGCCGCCGTTGCCCGCGGAGGCGACGACGACCACGCCCTTGGCGAGGGCGTACTGGACGGCCTCGTCCTCGCCCGCCTCGTGGTGGGCGGAGTCGCTGTCGTCTCCGAGGGACAGGTTGATCACGTCTGCGCCGTGGTCCGTCGCCCAGCGGATGCCTTCGGCCAGGGCGCCGCCCTTGCTCTCGCGGGCCTTGGCCCGGCCCGGGTCGCCCTCTTCGAGGATCACCCGCACCGGCAGGATCCGTGCCTGCGGGGCGATGCCGAGCACGCCCTGGCTGCGGCTCGGGCCGTGGCCGTGCCCGGCGATGATGCTCGCCATGGCGGTCCCGTGGCGGGCCCAGGCGCGGTCGCCGGGGCCGGCGCCCATGCCGATGAGGTCGGTGCCGGCGAGGACCTGCCCGGACAGGTCGGGGTGGGACTCGTCGACGCCGGTGTCGAGGACGGCGACGGTCACGCCGTCGCCGCGGGTGGTGCCCCAGGCCTCCTCGGCGCGCAGGGCCAGGAGTCCCCACTGGCGGTCGCGGATGGTGTCGGCGGCGGCGGGGGTGGCGGCGGTCGATGCGAGCAGGGCGGTGGCGGCGAGTACGGCTGAGCCGCGGAGGGTGCGGGCACTGAGGTGGGTGCGGGCACTGAGGTGGGTGCGGGCTCGGGCGGAGGTCATCGTGCGGCCTTCGGGGCGGGTGTGGCTGGTGCGGTGCTTGTGGCCGTTGCCGGGGCCGTTGCCGGGGCCGGTGGGGCGGCGAGGGCCGCGAGGCCGTCCCCGAGGCGGTCGGCGAGCGCCTTGGCCTCGTGGCCGAGGCCCGCCTGGGCGGCGGCTTCCGTGGCGTCCTTCTTCACCAGGTCCTCGGCGGGGCGGGGGGCGTCCTGCGGGCGGCCGTCGGCGAAGGCGGAGACGGCGTAGACGACGACGGGTGCCTCGGCGCGCACCGAAGTGGCCCAGGCGGCGCGCTGGTTGTCGGCGAATCCGTAGGCGGGCGGGGCGGTGAACCGGCCGCCGAGCGAGCGCATGGTGGGCTCGTCGGCGGGGGTGAAGACCATGCCGACGGCGATCAGGGAGCTGCGGGTGGCGTCGGTATAGGTGGCGCGGAGTACGCGGGTGCAGCCGGTGGGGGTCAGCAGTGCCTGCCAGTCGGTCGCGAGGGCGGCCGGGCAGTCGGCGTCGGGGGCGAGCGCGATACGGGTCCATGTGCGGTCGGCGCCGCCGGGGCCGGCCGAGGGGCCGGCGAGGACGGGCGGGAGGAGGCTGTCCACGGGGGCGGCGCGCCACAGCGAGCCGGCCTTGCGGTAGGCGGCGTCGGCGGGCAGGGGGCTGTTCGCGGCACGGTGTTCGGCCCAGGTGGTGACGGCGGCTCCGCCGACGAGGCCGCCGCCGAGGATGAGGCAGAGCGTGGCGGCCGCGACGCGGGCGGGGTGGCGGCGGGGCGGGGCGTGTGCGGGCTGGGGCGGCGGGGACCAGGGGTCGGGCTCGCCCGGAATCGTGGTCCGCGGTGTCGTCGTGGTCATCCGGCGGCTCCGCCCCCCGCTTCCGTACGGCTGCCTGCCCGTACTCTACGGGGTTCGCGGATGCGGCCTGGCGGGGCGGGTCCGGCGGGGCCTCCTTCCAGCCCCGCCGGCGTTCGAGGCGCGGGGGGGGGCGGGGCGGAGGGCCGGGTCTCGACCGCACCCGGCCTCCTCAGCTACGCCACACGCCCTCCCCCGCCCCGGCTCCCCCTCGGCCTCGCCCGACTCCCTTCCAGCCCCGCCGGCGTTCGAGGCGCGGGGTCCGGGGCGGAGCCCCGGGCCGTGAGGCGCACCGGTCCCTCGACCCCGGGGGAGGGGCGGGGCCCGGGGATCGGGGATCGGGGCGGGGGCCTACCCACCGGTACAGACCTCTGGCAAGCTGCCGCCCATGAACTCCGCCGCCGACCGCGCCCGGTACGACCGGGCGACCGCGCACCTGGACGCGCCGCTGGCCATCGTGGATCTCAAGGCCGTCGACGCCAACGCCGACGATCTCGTGCGCCGGGCCGGCGGCAAGCCGGTGCGGGTCGCCAGCAAGTCGGTCCGGTGCCGCGCCCTGCTCGAACGGGTGCTGGCCCGGCCCGGGTTCGCCGGGATCATGTCGTACACGCTCGCCGAGTCGCTCTGGCTGGCCCGCTCCGGGTTCGAGGACGTGCTCCTCGCGTATCCGTCCGCGGACCGGGCCGGTTTCGGCGAGCTGGCGAACGACGCCAAGCTGGCCGCTGCCGTGACCGTGATGGTGGACGATCCCGCGCAGCTGGACCTGATCGACGGGGCCCGTGACGGCGGCGGCGAGGAGATCCGGGTCTGCCTGGAGCTGGACACCTCCCTGCGGTTGCTCGGCGGCCGGATCCGGGTGGGGGCGCGCCGCTCGCCGCTGCGCGAGCCCGCGGAGCTGGCCGCCCTGGCCCGTACGGTCGCCGCCCGGCCCGGGTTCCGGATGGTGGGGCTGATGGCGTACGAGGGGCACGTCGCCGGGGTCGGGGACGCGCTGGCGGGGCGCCCGCTGCGGTCCCGGGCCATCCGGCTGATGCAGGCTGCGGCGCGCAGGGAGCTCGCGGCGCGGCGGGCCGAGGTGGTGGCGGCCGTGCGGGCCGTCGTGCCGGACCTGGAGTTCGTCAACGGCGGCGGTACGGGCAGCGTGCAGCAGACCGCGGCCGAGGACGCGGTGACGGAGATCGCCGCCGGGTCGGGGCTGTACGTGCCGCGGCTCTTCGACAACTACACCTCGTTCAGCGGGCGTCCGGCGGCGCTGTTCGCGCAGCCGGTGGTGCGCAGGCCCGGTGTGGGCGTGGTGACGGTGCTCGGCGGTGGCTATCCGGCCTCCGGGGCGGCCGGCCCGGACCGGCTGCCGGTCCCGTACCTGCCGCAGGGGCTGAGATACGACCCTCAGGAGGGTGCGGGCGAGGTGCAGACGCCGCTGCTGGGAAGCCCGGCCGACGACCTGCTGATCGGCGACCGGGTCTGGTTCCGCCATGCGAAGGCGGGCGAGTTGTGCGAGCGGTTCGACACCCTGCACCTCGTCGAGGGCGATCGGCTCACGGAGAGCGTCCCGACCTACCGGGGCGAGGGCCGTACCTTCCTCTAGCGGGTGCCGGTGCGTCCTCCTCGGTGAGCGGTCGCCCCACCCCGTCCCCGAACGTGACGGCCGGGCGTCGTGCGACGCCCGGCCGGCCGGTGGGGGGGAGGGTGCGGTGGCTACAGCGGGGTGACGTACGCGCCGGAGATGCCGCCGTCGACGAGGAAGTCGGTGGCGTTGATGAAGGACGAGTCGTCGCTGGCGAGGAAGGCGACGGCGGCGGCGATCTCGGTGGGCTCGGCGAACCGGCCCAGCGGGATGTGCACGAGCCGGCGGGCGGCGCGCTCGGGGTCCTTGGCGAACAGCTCCTGGAGCAGCGGGGTGTTGACGGGCCCGGGGCACAGGGCGTTGACGCGGATGCCCTCGCGGGCGAACTGCACGCCGAGCTCGCGGGACATGGCGAGGACGCCGCCCTTGGAGGCGGTGTAGGAGATCTGGGAGGTGGCGGCGCCCATGACGGCGACGAAGGAGGCGGTGTTGATGATGGAGCCGCGGCCCTGGCGCTGCATGTAGGGCAGGGCGGCCTTGCAGCAGAGGTAGACGGAGGTGAGGTTGACGTCCTGGACGCGGCGCCAGGCGTCGAGCTCGGTGGTGAGGATGGAGTCGTCGTCCGGGGGCGAGATGCCGGCGTTGTTGAAGGCGATGTCGACGGAGCCGTAGGTGTCGAAGGCGGTCTTGAAGAGGGCGTCGACGTCTTCCTTGTCGGTGACGTCGACCTTGACGAAGAGGCCGGCGACCTCCTCGGCCGCGGCCTTGCCGGCCGTTTCGTCGATGTCCGCGCAGACGACGTGGGCGCCTTCGGAGGCCAGCCGGCGGGCGGTGGCGAGGCCGATGCCGCTGCCGGCTCCGGTGATGACGGCGGTACGGCCGACCAGGCGGCGGCAGATGATCTCTTCGTTCGACATGTGGTTCAGGCCTCCGTGCTGATGAAGACGTTCTTGGTCTCGGTGAAAGCGGTGAGGGCGTCGGGTCCGAGCTCGCGGCCGAGTCCGGACTGCTTGTAGCCGCCGAAGGGGGTCCAGTAGCGGACGCTGCTGTGGGAGTTGACGGACAGGTTGCCGGCGGCGACGGCGCGCGAGACGCGCAGCGCGCGGCCGATGTCGCGGGTCCAGAGGGAGCCGGAGAGGCCGTAGTCGGTGGCGTTGGCCAGGCGTACGGCGTCCTCCTCGTCCTCGAAGGGCAGGATGACGGCGACCGGGCCGAAGACCTCCTCGGTGGCGACGGGTGCGGTGGGGGCGACGTCCGTGACGAGGGTCGGCGGGTACCAGAAGCCGGGGCCTTCGGGGGCGGTGCCGCGGACGGCGGCGAGGTCGTCGGTGACGAAGGACCGTACGCGGTCCAGCTGGGCCCGTGAGATCAGCGGACCTACTTGCGTCTTCTCGTCGAGCGGGTCGCCCACGGCGACGGCCGCGATGCCGGGGGCGACGAGGTCGAGGAAGCGGTCGTAGGCGGAGCGCTGTACGAGGATGCGGGTGCGGGCGCAGCAGTCCTGGCCGGTGTTGTCGAGGAAGGCCATGGGGGCGGCGGCCGCGGCGGCTTCCAGGTCCGCGTCGGCGAAGACGATGTTGGGGCTCTTGCCTCCGAGTTCGAGGGTGACGCGCTTCACCCGGTCGGCGCACTTGGCCATGATCTGCTTGCCGACGCGCGTGGAGCCGGTGAAGACGATCTTCGCGACGCCGGGGTGTTCGACGAGTGCGTCGCCGGCGACGTCCCCGTGTCCGGGGAGCACCTGGAAGAGGTGCTCGGGGATCCCGGCCTCAAGGGCGAGTTCGGCGAGGCGCAGGGCGGTCAGCGGGGTGGTCTCGGCGGGCTTGAGGATGACGGCGTTGCCTGCGGCGAGCGCCGGGGCCAGGCCCCAGGCGGCGATCGGCATGGGGAAGTTCCAGGGGGCGATCACGCCGATGACGCCGAGGGGTTCGAGGAAGGTGACGTCGATGCCGCCGGCGACGGGGATCTGGCGGCCGGAGAGCCGTTCCACTCCCCCGGCGGCGAAGTCGAGGAGGTCGCGTACGTTGCCGGCTTCCCAGCGGGCGTTGCCGATGGTGTGGCCGGCCTCGCGGACCTCCAGCAGGGCCAGTTCCTCGATGTGCCCGTCGACGACCGCGGCGAAGCGGCGCAGCAGGCGGGCCCGGTCGGCGGGGGCGGCCGCCGCCCAGGCGCGCTGGGCCGCGGCCGCCCGGGCGACGGCGGCGTCGACGTCGTCCCGTGTGGCGGCCGGGACGACGGCGACGAGTTCCTCGGTGGCCGGATTCAGCACTCTCAGGGGGAAAGGGGCCAGCGCATCGGACACGTGGTGCCTCACAGTTTCGGTTCGGTGGCGAGCGTGGCTACAGGCGTTCGAAGGAGCGGCGCAGCTCCCAGTCGGTCACCGCGGAGTCGTAGGCGTCGAGTTCCACGCGGGCCATGTTGCGGTAGTGGGCGACGACCTCGGGGCCGAAGGCGGCCTTGGCGATCTCGCTGTTCTCCCAGAGTTCGGCGGCCTCGCGCAGGGTCGCGGGGACGTGTGCGTAGTCGCCGGTGTAGGCGTTGCCGGTGCAGACCGGCGGCAGCTCCAGGCGGTTCTCGATGCCGTAGAGCCCGGCCGCGACCAGGCCGGCGACGGCGAGGTAGGGGTTGACGTCGCCGCCGGGAAGGCGGTTCTCGAAGCGCATGGAGCGGCCGTGGCCGACGACGCGCAGGGCGCAGGTGCGGTTGTCGAGGCCCCAGGCGACGGCGGTCGGTGCGAAGGATCCCGGCCGGAAACGCTTGTACGAGTTGATGTTCGGGGCGTAGAGAAGGGAGAAGTCGCGCAGCGCGGCGAGCTGGCCGGCCAGGAAGTGGCGCATCACGGGTGACATGCCGTGTTCCTCGTGGCCCTCTCCGGCCATCGCGTTGCGTCCGTCGGCGTCGGTGAGCGAGAGGTGGATGTGGCAGGAGTTGCCCTCGCGCTCGTCGTACTTGGCCATGAAGGTGAGCGAGACGCCTTCCTGGGCGGCGATCTCCTTGGCGCCGGTCTTGTAGACGGAGTGCTGGTCGCAGGTGGTGAGCGCCTCGTCGTAGCGGAAGGCGATCTCGTGCTGGCCGAGGTTGCACTCGCCCTTGGCCGACTCGACGGTCAGGCCGGCGGCCTGCATCTCGTTGCGGATGCGGCGCAGCAGGGGTTCGATGCGGCCGGTCCCGAGGACCGAGTAGTCGATGTTGTACTGGTTGGCGGGGGTCAGGCCGCGGTAGCCCGCGTTCCAGGCCTGTTCGTAGGTGTCCTGGAAGACCATGAACTCCAGCTCGGTGCCGACCATCGCGGTGTAGCCGTGCTCGGCGAGGCGTTCCAGCTGGCGGCGCAGGATCTGGCGGGGTGCGGCCACGACGGGCGTGGCGTCGTTCCAGGCCAGGTCGGCGAGGATGAAGGCGCTGCCCGGGTTCCAGGGGATGCGGCGCAGGGTGGCGGGGTCGGGGTGCATGGCGAAGTCGCCGTAGCCCCGCTCCCACGAGGACATCTCGTAGCCGTCGACGGTGTTCATGTCGGTGTCGACGGCCAGGAGGTAGTTGCAGCCCTCGGTGCCGTGCGCGAGGACCTCGTCCAGGAAGAACTGTGCGGCGAACCGCTTGCCCTGGAGCCGCCCCTGCATGTCGGGGAAGGCCAGGACGACTGTGTCGATCTCACCGCTGGCGACGAGGGCGCGGAGCTCCTCGGGCGCGAGCGGCGGCTTGCGGTCTACCACGGGATTCTCTCCTTCGGTGAGCCGAGGAGGCCTAAGGTATTGAATAGAACCATTGCTTGGGAAGGGGAGGAGCCGAGATGACCGATACGGCGAGCCAGGACGACGCCGCCCGGCGCCTGAATCCGGTGCTGCGCCAGGTGCGGGCGGGCAACGGGTTCGAGGAGGCGCTGCAGCAGATCCTCCAGGTGGTCCGCCTGGGGCTGGTGCCCGGCGGCGAACGGCTTCCGCCCGAGCGCGAGCTGGCGGAGCGGATGGGGATCAGCCGGGTCACCCTGCGCGAGGTCCTGAAAGTACTGCAGGACCAGGGCCTGGTGGAGGCGCGGCGCGGCCGGTACGGCGGAACGTTCGTACTGCCCCGCCCCGACACCCCGGCCGGCGGCGCCGAGGAGGAGCTGCGCAGACGGGTGGCGGGCGTGGACATCGAGGACGTCCTGCGCTTCCGCGAGGTCCTGGAGGTGGGGGCGGCGGGGCTGTGCGCATCCCAGGGGCTGACCGAGGAGGGCACCGAACGGCTGCTCGCCGCGCTGGGGGCCACCCACGACGCCCCGCTCGCCGACTACCGCCGCCAGGACACCCTCTTCCACCTGGCCCTGTGCGAACTGGCCGGGTCCGCCACCCTGACGGCCCAGTACGCGGCCGTCCGGGCCACCGTCAACGACCTGCTCGACTGCATCCCGCTGCTGGTGCGCAACCTGGAGCACTCGCAGCAGCAGCACAGCACGCTGGTCGAGGCGGTCCTGGAACGGGACGCGGCGGGGGCGCGGGAGACCATGCGCGAGCACTGCTGCGGCACGGCGGCGCTGCTGCGGGGCTTCCTCGCCTGAGGCGCGCGGGACGCCGGAGAAGAAAGGCTCCCGAGAGGTATTCGTAACTTCTGTTTTACGCAGAGGTCTTGCGCGCTCCGCTCCCCTGCGGCAAAGGTACGCCCCACAACCATTGCCCTGAGGCAGGAGCGCACGATGGCCGACGACCTCGAAGCACGGCTGACAGCCGAGCCCGCACCCACCACGTCACCCGCCGGCGGCGACGGCCCGGACGACTACCTGGAGCGCCGCACACTGCGCCGCGGCAGCGCCGGCTGGCTGCTCCTGACCGGGCTCGGGGTCGCCTACGTCGTCTCCGGTGACTTCTCCGGCTGGAACGTCGGCCTCGACAAGGGCGGCTTCGGCGGCCTCGCCATCGCCACCGTCCTCATGGGCGCCATGTACGCCTGCCTGGTGTTCTCCCTCGCGGAGCTGTCCAGCATCCTGCCGACCGCGGGCGGCGGCTACGGTTTCGCCCGCCGGGCGCTGGGCCCCTGGGGCGGCTTCCTGACCGGCACGGCCATCCTCATCGAGTACATCCTCGCCCCGGCGGCGATCGTCATCTTCATCGGCGACTACGTGGAGTCCCTGGGCCTCTTCGGCCTCACCTCCAGCTGGCCCGTCTACCTCGGCTGCTTCGTCGTCTTCATCGGCGTGCACCTGTGGGGCGTCGGCGAGGCGCTCCGCTTCAGCCTCGTCGTGACCGCCGTCGCCGTCGCCGCGCTACTGATCTTCGCGGTGGGCGCCTTCACCGAGTTCAGCGCCGACGGCCTCAACGACATCCCGGTCGACGCGAGCGCCTTCGGCTCGAACTCCTGGCTGCCGCTGGGCGTGCTCGGCATCTGGGCCGCGTTCCCCTTCGGCATGTGGTTCTTCCTCGGCGTCGAGGGCGTACCGCTGGCGGCCGAGGAGGCGAAGGACCCGGTCCGCTCCATGCCGAAGGCGCTGTCCATCTCCATGGGCATCCTCGCCCTGCTGGCCCTGATCACCTTCTTCGCCGCGACCGGCGCGCAGGGCGCCGACGCCGTCAGAACGGCCGGCAACCCCCTCGTGGTCGCCCTGGAGGGGGACGGCGGCCCGACCGCGCTGAGCCGCTTCGTGAACTACGCCGGCCTGGCGGGCCTGGTGGCCTCCTTCTTCTCACTCATCTACGCGGGCTCGCGCCAGCTCTTCGCCCTCTCGCGCGCCGGCTACCTGCCGCGCTTCCTCTCGCTCACCTCCCAGCGCAAGGCCCCCTACCTGGGCCTGATCATCCCCGGCGCGATCGGTTTCGCCCTGGCCGCGGCCACCGGCAACGGCGCCCGCATGCTCAACATCGCCGTCTTCGGCGCCACCATCTCCTACGCCCTGATGGCGCTCTCGCACATCGTGCTGCGCCGCCGGGAGCCGCAGCTGGAGCGCCCGTACCGCACCCCGGGCGGGGTCCTGACCTCCTCGGTGGCCTTCGTACTCGCCCTGTCGGCCCTGGTCGCCACCTTCCTGGTGGACAGGGACGCGGCATTCATCGCCCTGGCCGTGTACGCCGTCGCCCTGGCCTACTTCGCGGTCTACAGCCGCCACCACCTCGTGGCGTCGGCCCCCGAGGAGGAGTTCGCGGCCCTCGCGGAAGCCGAGGCGGAACTGGCCCGCGACTGAAACCCTGTCATCGTCCGCCCCTGCCCCTTCCGGAGGTATCGAACGTGCCCAGGCCGCTCATCGGCATCACCACCTACGTCGAGGAATCCACCCGCTACGGGGTGTGGGACCTCCCGACGTCCCTCGTACCGACCGGGTACCACGAACTCGTCCAGGCGGCGGGCGGCGCGGCCGTGCTGCTGCCCCCGGACGAGCCCGGATCGGCGGCGGAGGTGCTGAGCCGGGTGGACGGCCTGGTCGTCGCGGGCGGCCCCGACGTGGACCCGGTCCACTACGGCGCCGCGCGCGACCCCCGTACGGGCGCCCCCGCGACGGTCCGCGACCGGTGGGAGCTGGCCCTGATCGACGCCGCCCTGGCGTCGGACGTACCCGTGCTCGGCATCTGCCGCGGGATGCAGGCGCTGAACGTGGCCCTGGGCGGCACCCTGATCCAGCACATCGACGGGCACGTCGACACCCCGGGCCTCATGTCATGGCACCCGGTCCGCCCAGTCCCGGGCACCCGGTACGCCGGCCTCGTCCCCGAGGAGGCGCAGGTCCCGACCTACCACCACCAGGCGGTCGAGCGCCTGGGCCGCGGCCTGGTCGTCTCGGCGCACGCGCTCGACGGCACGGTGGAGGCCATCGAGCTGCCCGACCCCGCGCGCTGGGTGCTGGGCGTGCAGTGGCACCCGGAGCGGGACGAGGACACCCGGGTGATGGCGTCCCTGATCGAGGCCGCAGCCGTCCGCAGCGCGATCCCGGTGGCCTGACCGACCGCCGGCCGCAGGGCCCCGGCGCCTTCCCCGGCGCCGGGGCCCTACGGCCGGCCCCGTACCCTGCGCCGGTGGGGCGCGAGGTACCACGCATGGTTCTCCCGCCGTCGGGCGCGCACGCTGGATGGGTGAGCACCGACGCGCACCGTACGGCCAAGGGGCCGGTGGCCGGGTTCCTGGACAACCCGGTCGTGGGCATGGCGCCGTGGATCATCTTCTCGCTGCTGGTCGGCCCCGGACGGTTCGAGCTGGCCGTCGGCCTGGCCCTGGCCGCCGCGGTCACCCTCATCGCCGTCGGCCACCTGGTCGACCGCGGCAGCACCTGGAAGCTGCTCGAACTGGCCGACGTGGTCTTCTTCGCGTCGATGGCCGTCATCGGAGCCCTGGTCGACGAGGCAACCCTGCGCTGGCTGGAGACGTACGCCGGCGAGGTGGCCAACATCGCGCTGGCGGTGATCGCCCTCGGCTCGATGGCCGTGCGGATGCCGTTCACCCTCCAGTACGCCCGCGAGCAGGTCGATCCGTCCCTCTGGCACACCCGCGGCTTCCTGCGCACCAACTACATGATCACGGGGTCGTGGGGCATCGCCTTCCTGGTGGCCGCCGCCGCGGGAGCGTACGGGGACCTGGTCCTGCACAACCCGAACAACATCTGGACCGGCTGGATCATCCAGATCCTGGCGATCGTCGCCGCGGTGAAGTTCACCGTCTGGTACCCGGACGTCGCCCGCGCCCGGGCGGGCCGCGAAGCCGCCGGCCTGCCTCCCGAGCCCACACGGTGGGCAGGCTTCCTGGTGCCGCTGGCGGGCCTGCTCGTACCGATCGGCATCGCCGTGCTGATCTTCGACAACATGTGGTGGCTGGGGGCCGCCCTGATCGTCCTGGGCTCGCTCCTGACGAAGACCCTCCAGGCCCGTTCCCACACCCCGGGAACAGAGGCCGGCTAAGGCGTACCCCGGGTCAAGGACAGCAGGTCCCGGGCCGGGCCCGCCGGGCGGGCACCCGCCGGCCAGACGGCCCGCAGGGCCCGGCCGAGCCCGGCGCCGGACACCGGCACCTCCACCAGCCGACGCGCAGCCAGCTCGTCCACGACCGCCAGCTCCGACAGCACGCACGGCCCCGCACCGCCCAGCGTGGCCGCCTTGACCGCCGTCGTCGACGCCAGCTCCAGCAGCGGCGCGGCCAGCCCGCCGTGCCCGGCCAGCGCGGCGTCCAGTACCTGCCGGGTACCCGATCCCCGCTCGCGCAGGATCAGCGGGGTCGCCGCCAGTTCCGCCGCCTGCACACCCCGCGTGCGCCGCGCCCACGGATGGACCGGCGCCACCGCCACGACGAGCCGGTCCTGCGCGATCACCGCCGAATCCAGCCCCTCGGGCACCGTCAGCCCCTCCACGAAGCCGAGGTCGGCCTCGTGCGTGAGCACCCGCTGCACGACCACCGCGGAATTGCCCGCGTGCAGCGACACCGCCGTGTCCGGCCGCTGCCCGCGCAGCGCGATCAGCCACCCCGGCAGCAGGTACTCCGCGATGGTCATGCTGGCCGCCACCCGCAGCCGCGAGTCCCGCCGCCCCCGCAGCGCCTGCGCACCGGCGTCGAAGGCCTCCGCCGCCTCCACCACCCGCCGGGCCCAGTCGGTGACCAGCGCGCCCTCGGCCGTCAGCGTCGACCCCCGCGGGGAACGGTCCACCAGCGCCACACCGAGCCGGGTCTCCATCGCCCGGATGCGGCTGCTCGCCGCGGGCTGGGTGATGCCCAGCCGCCGGGCGGCACCGCTCAGGCTCCCGACGCGGGCCACCGCCAGCAGCAGCTCCAGCGCTCCCAGGTCCGGTACGCGGTGCGCCAGAGGAACCCACTTCTCATCGCCCATAACATCAGTTTATGGCCATATAGAAAGGTGATCCCTGCCGCTCGTTCCGCCCCGGCGTGACGCTGGACCCATGGCCACCACCCTCGTGCGACCCCGCACCCTCACGGAACCCGCGCCCACCGCCCACAAGGCACCGACGCTGCGACACCTCGGCCCGAACTGGTACGCCTCCGTCATGGGCACCGCGATCGTCGCCAACGCCGGCGCGACCCTCCCGTACCAGCTCCCCGGCCAGCGCGTGGCCTGCCAGCTCGTCTGGGCGCTGTCCGCCGTCGCCCTCGCCGTCCTGCTCACCGCCCGCGCCGGGCACTGGCTCCACCACCGCGACCAGGCCCGCGCCCACCTCCTCGACCCCGCCGTCGCCCCCTTCTACGGGTGCCTCTCGATGGCACTGCTGGCCGTCGGCGGCGGCACCCTCATCGTCGGCAGGGACCTCATCGGCACCGGCGCCGCCGTCGCCGTGGACGCCGTGCTCTTCACCGCAGGCACCGCGATCGGCCTGGTCGCGGCCGTGGCCGTGCCCTACCTGATGGTGGTACGCCACAAGATCGAACCGAAGCAGGCCACCCCCGTCTGGCTGCTCCCCCTCGTCGCCCCCATGGTCTCCGCCGCCCTCGGCCCGCTGCTGATACCCCACCTGTCCCCCGGCCAGCCCCGCGAGGCCATGCTGCTCGCCTGCTACGCCATGTTCGGCATCAGCCTGCTCGCCACCCTGCTGATGCTGCCCCTGATCTTCGGCCGACTGATCGTGGGCGGCCCCCTCCCCCTGGCCCTCACTCCGACCCTGTTCCTGGTCCTCGGCCCCCTCGGCCAGTCCACCACCGCGGTGAACCAGCTCGCCGACATGGCCCCCCAGGCCATCGGCGCCCCCTACGCCGGCGCGCTCGGCGCCTTCGCGGTCGTCTACGGGGTGCCCGTGACGGGATTCGCCCTGCTGTGGCTGGCTCTCGCCGTGTGCATGCTGGTCCGGGCGGCCCGGGCCGGCATGGGCTTCGCGATGACCTGGTGGGCGCTGACCTTCCCCGTCGGCACCTGCGTTACCGGCGCCGTCGGCCTGGCCCGCCACACCGGCCTCACCGCCCTCGCCTGGCTCGCCGCGGCCCTCTTCCTCGCCCTGCTGGCCACCTGGCTCCTCGCCACCACCCACACCCTGCGCGGCCTCCTGACGGGCCGCCTCCTCGCCGGCTGAGCCCCATCCCGGCGGGGCGGCTGGCCGCCGAGTTCCTGTGGCCCGGCCCTTCCGCTCCCGCGGCGGGTAGCAGTCCGAGGGCGGCCCCCGGGCCCGGGTCTTCGCCCTGCCGGGCGGGATCCAGGCATAGGTCTGGCCTGCGGGCCGGTCTGCTGGGGCGCCGCCCTTCCGCTCCCGCGGCGGGTAGCAGTCCGAGGGCGGCCCCCGGGCCCGGGTCTTCGCCCTGCCGGGCGGGATCCAGGCATAGGTCTGGCCTGCGGGCCGGTGTGCTGGGGCGCTGCCCTTCCGCTCCCGCGGCGGGTAGCAGTCCGAGGGCGGCCCCCGGGCCCGGGTCTTCGCCCTGCCGGGCGGGATCCAGGCATAGGTCTGGCCTG